>CAZYGF010000047.1:0-6168 GCA_964647575.1 Microcaldota archaeon | reverse complement strand
AAGGCAATGGACGAGCTGGAACTGGTGCTTCGGAAGCGCGCCCCCAACACCTACGGCATCTATTTGCCTGCGGCAGTGCTCTACGACTTCATAGAGGACGTGCGAATCAGGATAAACAAGGGGCTGCGCCTGGCCGAGGAGTTCGCCAAGGACAACCGGCCTGACAATGACGAGAAGCTGCGCCGCCTCCGCGACAAGTACCGCGATGCGATGCGCACTGGCATAATAGACAGCAAGGAGGACTTCGAGCTCGTCCTGCTCGCCAAGGAGCTCGAGGCCACGATGGTCTCATCCGACGAGGGCGTGATAAAATTCGCCAACCAGATAGGGTGCGCCTGGCTGTCAGCCGACAAGTTCCATGCGGTCATGAAGAAGCTGAGGGGCTAATCTGTCACTCCCTTGCCGCGGGCGTAGGAAGCGAGCGTCTTTGTCGTCTTCTTGTAGATTTTCCTGAAGCGTATCCTCGTCCTGCCGTCCTTGTCCTCGCGTTTCCACAATTCCTCGAGCCTGACCTCGTGGCTCATGTGCCTGTGGATGTCGTCCCATATGGCAGGGTTGCGGACGGAAATCTCGAATTCGTCGCTGACGTCGCCGCCTTCCTGCACCTGCTTCAGCGCGGCCTCCAGGCCGTCATAGAACGCCCTGCCCAGCTTACGTGCGTATCCGTCCCTGTCCAGCCCGAAGTCCTTTATGAAGAACGCGGAGCGCAGCACGCGCTGGTAGAAGAAGCCTATGGGCATGTCGAACAGCATCCCGGACGCATTGGCGACGTCGTCGATGTCGGACCACGGGGTGACGTATTTGACCGTGCAGGTGGCGCCCTTGAGCACCATGCCCTCCTTCCTGCCCTTGTTAAGCGCGAGAACAACCTTGCGCAAGCCAGCATAGTCGCCGCTCCTGAACTTCCCGAGCACAGGCACAGAGCGCAGGCCGTATCTCTTCACGAGCGCATACCTCTCCTGGCACGGGAGATAGCTGCCGGGCCCCCTGCCTATGTCGAACACGAAAAGCACGACGTCGTATTCGTTCGTCGGGGACGTGTAGGGCGTATTGCCGAGCATCTCGCAGCAGAGGACGCAATCCGGATTGTCCCTGAAAAACGCGGCGATGCCCTTCTCCTCGCGCGCCTTCTCCGTGACGAAGGCGTCGAGGAACCCCCCGCGGGAGAACGCGAATATCCTCCCGCCTACGGAAGCCACGCGGACGTTGAAGCCGTCTATCTTCTCCTCAGCGTACAATTCCACGTCCCGCATGTTCCTTTTCAGGCCGTTCTCGAGCGTGAATATCCTCTTTATGTGCGGGTATCCGCGGACCGCTTTCCTGCCAGCGATGACCGTGCCGCGTGCAACGCCCGCGTGCGAGTCGCGGAACCGTATGTATTCTATCTCGCCGCTGAGCCTCTCAGCCCTTCCTGCCTTCAGCGCCTCAGCCACCAGCGATGCGGTTATCTCCACAAAATCACCAGGGGACGTTCTTCAGCCCTGCCCTGTTGGCCAGGAAGTTGGTGAGCGGGTGCAGTATGAGCGTGAGTATCACGAAGAAGAGCAGGTTCACCGGGTCGAAGAGCGATGCGGATGCGAACGGCGCCGCGAACGCGAGCGCCACGATGAGGAACAGTATCGTGTCAAGCACGAACGGCCTGCCGGAGCCGACGTGCATGCGCCTTTTTATGAAGCTGCCCAGCGCGTCGCCCGCCATGGTCCCGAAAGACATGAGGAACGCGGCGGTGAACTGCGTGAGCGGGCTCGGGAAGAACGGCAGGAGGTAGAAAAGCGAAACGAGGCCGCCGGCGAACGTTCCTGCGAGTGTTCCAGCGGCGAAGCCGCGTATGGTTTTCCCATTGCCGAAAATCCTCTCCCCGTCCGGAAGCGTCCGGCCGAAATCGAGCGGCACACCGCCGCCGAGAACCACCGGCGAGGAATTCGCGATATAGATCGGGATGAGGAATACCAGCAGGTCGAGGAGCTGATTCATGAAATACTAAACTCCTCTAAACATTTATATTCATATCAGCAGAATCCCTGTCATGGAACCTTTCAAACGACAGCCTAACCGCCCCAGCATGCCATTGCTGCTGGGCACCGCCCTCGTGCTCATCGTGGTATTCTTTGCAATCGTGCTTTTGTTTTTCGCGTTCTCCTCGCTCGTGCCGTCATTCACTGGCAAGTGCGTTGCCGTGGTCGATATAAACCAGGAGCTTACGGTGGATGGCGTCCAGCCCTCGCTGTTCACGGCAGGTGTGCCTGGTTCCGAGGAAATCGCGACAAGCATCCGCGGCCTCAGCAAGCGCGACGACGTCGGCGCGGTGCTTCTGGTGATCAATTCCCCCGGCGGCTCAGTGGTCGCGACGCGGGAGATATACGACGCGGTCAAGGCCCTCGACAAGCCCAAGGTCTCATATCTCAGGGAGACCGCGGCTTCGGGCGCATATTATGTCGCAACCGGCACGGACTACATAATCTCGGACCCTGACGCGCTCACGGGCAGCATAGGCGTGGTGGCCACCTTCACGGACCTGAGCGGCCTGCTGGAGAAAGTCGGCGTGAACGTGACTTCCATAACTTCGGGCCCGCACAAGGACATGGGCTCGGAATTCAGGAACATGAGCTCCGAGGAGCGGGCCATCCTCCAGGCCCTCATAGGCGAGATATACGATGAATTCCGTTCGGTCGTGGTCGAGAACCGCAGGGGGAGGCTCGACCTGGCGAAATTCGACGAAATCGCCGACGGGCGCATCCTCAGCGGAAGGCAGGCGGCGAAAATCGGGCTGGTGGACGCGGTCGGCTCAAAGAGGGATGCGATGCTCAAGGCGGCCCAGCTCGCCAACATAACTGCGGAAACTGCCGACGACGTCAGACTCTGCCCGGTGAGCTCCATGCCCCAGGAAGGCGGCCTCTTCAGCGCCGGCAGCATCCTGAGGCAGATTGAGGCGAAGGCAGGCGTGGCCATAGGCTACAGGTGAGGGGCAAGATGGCCAGAAGAAAAAGCAGGGGGAGCGCCGCGGAAAAAGCGGCAGCGCCGTCCATCGTCCGTTTCCTTCCAATCGCCATCCTCGCTGCCCTCGTGGTTTTCGTCGGCGCCGTAGTCGTCGTCTTCTTCACATCGCCCGAGCCGGGCGTTTTCCACTACCCCCTCGAGGAGAACCTGGCCGGCTGCATGCCAGGACAGGCCCGCGGCTGCACGGTCGGCAACTGCAGCGGCACTTCACTATGCCTTGAAGGCGGCACCTGGAGCGGCTGCAGGTGGGAGCACGTCTGCGCTCCAGGCGCCAGAATCCCCTGCCTCAAGGACGGCTGCTCCTATGCCTACAGGGACTGCAACGCATGCGGCTCAGGCTATGGCGATTGCACCGTCCCGTCCAGTGCCAAATGAGATATGGGTGCTGGGCAAACCATGTGTCTAAAAACATAAAATTGAGCGCTGGCATATGGTTTTTAAATAATACCCCCTCATATCTTCTACCATGCGGGCATTCATATTCTCCTTAGACGCTTTCGTAGCGTTCACATTGGCCCTCATAGCCATCTATTCGCTGATTTTCTTCTCGAGCATACCGTCGTCCTATTATTACCTTCTCACGCAGGGCCACTACCTTTCAAGGGATGTGCTGATGGCGCTGTCGACGACCACCTGCGCACCGCCCTACGACTGCAGCAGCCAGGGCGCCTCGCTTCTCGACAACATCGCCTCGCCGCAGACCGACCCCTACCTGCGCAGCAACCTGGTGCAAAACACCGTGGGCAAGATGATTCCCGATCAATTCGGCTACACCATCGAATCAGTGGATGTGCAGGGCCAGCAAGTCGCCATATATGACACGGCCACGGCGAAAGACGATGCGCACGCCAAGGAGCGCAAGAAGCTGAGCATCTCGTCCCAGGTCATGACCTTCGGCTATTCCAGCACATACAGCAAGCCCTCGGCTTCCATTTACAACTACCTCAGCTGCAACGCCGGCGGAACCGGCATCGGGGGGCTCATAACCTGCGGCCTGGGCGGAAACACGAACCCGACAGGGAGCGACGGGAAGGAGATGGTGCCTTCGGCCAACGTCAAAATAGTGAAACTGACTATCTTCATATAGGTGATATGGTTGGACAAAAAGGGATTCCTGTTTACCGTGACCGTCTTCCTCATACTCACCTACATCCTGCTCTCCATATCCGTGTGGGTCAAGGGCGTGGAGGCGTCCGAACGCGCCTATTCTGAGTTCTACAAGGAATCCACGGTCGAGCTTGCCATAGAGCAGATAACGCCGGCCAAGGTCGACAACGTCACCAGCATCATCATGAACCGCGCGCTGTTCAGGCTCAACGGCAATTCCATAGACCATGAGGTAAAGGACGGTACGGCAACGGGCGACGAGAACGCCTACATCCGCACGGCGCTCTACGGCCTTCTGGTGAACGGCACTGCGCCTTCATCCTGCTTCAGCGACGGCGTGGGCATGAGCGATGACGGCTCATCGCTCACAGCGTGGGTATCGAGCCTCAACGCGTCCCTGCTCGCCATAGGGGTCTACGTGAGCGAGTTCGACGTATCGGACTTCAAGGCCTGGCAGGGGGACATAGACACGGTCAACTACAGCTTCGACATTAAGCTCAAGCTCAACGACTACTCAAACACGTCCTCGGTCGTGAGGACCTACCGCCTGAACAATGCGCTCGACATAAGCGGCCTGGCTGACCCGGCGCTGGCAAGGGAGAGCAGGAAGCTGACGAAGGATGACACAATCACAGTCTACAGGCAGTTCTTCTTCAACAAGTCGCGCTACGCATCGCCCGACAGAATACGCGTCACGCAGCCCGACGCCGGCCAGGGCCAGGCTGGCCAGGGATGGCTCTACGGCTATCTCGCATCCGCATCAGGCCCCATGGATCTGGTGCCCAGCGCTGCAGAGCTTGACATGTCCCAGAGGCGCAACTACATCGTCGTGGGCACATTCTCTGAGATAGAATCTCTGACGCCTGGCGTATACGAGGGCTTCGCAGGCTACATAGTCACTGATGGCCCAGGCTACTCTGGTGAGTGCACTGCCTCGAAGGTAACCCACAAGAACGAGGTGCAGACGTTCAACCCGATTCGCTACTCGGGCGACTCGTGCACTGTGGACATAGACCCGGGAGCTGGCGCACCGACGTCCAAGCCGTTCATCCTGGCGCACGGCTTCAACCCCGTGTCAGCGCCCCAATGCCCCATATTCACCGGTAACGCCACGAGCTTCGGCAGGTGCGCCCTCATAACAAACAAATACCTGCCCGGGGAGGTCAGCAGCGACCCGCTCAGAAAACTCGACGTTTCCGGCGGCACCAGCGCCATATACGGCGTGGAGACCATAAGGGACTTCGTCATGTGCGGCTATTACACGCGGAACTCAGCCGCGCCATCGTATTTCCAGCGCCTGCTGCAGGATTCGTATTCGCGCAACAGCACCCTGGGCATAGAGACCTTCGTCATAGGCCAGTATGCCAACTCGACCAATTACGACCTCAACAGCAGGCTCGACAGGGAGCTGTTTAACACCACCATAGACGGCATAAAGATAATGGGGCTCCCCGGCTGCAAGAGCTACGAAAGCTGCGCAGACACGCCGTCGACCGGCATATTCGCCGCGAGCCAGGGCGTGGTTTCGGCCTACAATCTTGGCCCCCTGGCATGCAGCGGTACGAGGTGCGGATGATGAAAGGCCAGACCTCCCTTGAGCTCCTTGTGACCGTGGGCATAGTCCTGGCATTCACCATACCGGTCCTGTTCCTCCTCCTTTCCCTCACCTCCGTGGGCTATGAGAAGACTGCGACGGCCCAGGCGGATGCGTCCGCCCGCTCCCTTGCGGATACCATGAATTTCGTCTACTCTGAGGGGCCGGGCGCCAGGAAGGCGCTTCTGATGAACGTGCCTGCCCCCACGCAGGAGGTCTATGCGGCCAACGGCGAGGCAGTGGTGCGCATAAAGACCGCCTCAGGCACCGTGGACGCGGTTTCGCCCACGTTCGCGAAGATAGCCGGCACCATGCAGACCATGCGCGACCGTACCACGGGCCAGCAGAAGACCGGCCTTTTCGTAATCATGGTGGTGAACGACGGCGGCGAGGTGAAGCTCGTTGAACCGTCCTGAGCGCGGCCAGGTCGCCGCGGAGTTCATGCTCTATACGACCGTGTTCATGTTCGT
>CAZYGF010000046.1:0-6168 GCA_964647575.1 Microcaldota archaeon | reverse complement strand
GCGGCACGGTAAGCATAAGGCCGGGAAGCGACTGCGCCTTCATAGTCGACGGCATCTATGTCCGCCGCCTCAGGAAGGGGGAGATGGTGCGCATCAGGAAAGGGAGGGACGTCACATTGTTCGAGGGAGTTGGTCATTATGATTAGCAGGGAAGAGGTACTAAAACGAGGCTTCGTGGACGTCAAGGTCTTCGTTTCGGGCCTGCGCCAGTCGCACAGGCTCACGATAGAGAGGGAACGGATGACCCAGGGCCTCGTGCCGTTCCTGGTGTGCAAGCACTACATACCTACGCCCGAATTATTGAGGCTGGCCGAAGAATTGCAGCTGCCTGTGAAATGCAGGGACGTGCGTGTTTTCCCAAAAGGCAAGATGGCAGGGGATTTCGCAGAGAAGGTGTCCCCTGTCCTGGCCACTGCCGAAGCCGACACCGTGGAAGCCGAATTGGAGGAATAGCAATGGCCGTCCAGCCGCACGGGCCCGCCGTGATGATTCCGGCTGGGCAGGCGCTCCTGGAAGGAAACCTGCTCATCCCGAAAGGGGCGAAGGGCCTCGTGATTTTCGCGCACGGGAGCGGAAGCAGCCGCCTGAGCCCGCGGAACATGTTCGTGGCCGGCGAGCTGCAAAAGCGCAAAATCGCGACTCTCCTTTTCGACCTCCTTACCGAGCAGGAGGACCAGCGCTATGAGAACCGCTTCAACATCCAGCTTCTCGCCGAGCGGCTTGTGGCAGCTACAGACTGGGCAATGAGGCAGCCCGCAGCGAAGGGCCTGAAAATCGGGTATTTCGGCGCAAGCACCGGAAGCGCGGCTGCGCTAATCGCGGCCGCGGATATGGGCGCAGGCATACACGCGGTGGTCTCGCGCGGCGGCAGGCCTGACCTTGCGATGCCCGCGCTCCCTTTCGTGAAGGCGCCGGTGCTCCTCATAGTGGGCGGGAACGACTACGAAGTCATAGGAATGAACGAAACGGCGTTCGCCAGGCTGGTTTGCGAGAAAAAGCTGGAAATCGTCCCTGGCGCGACCCATCTTTTCGAAGAAACAGGGGCGCTGGAAGCGGTCGCGCGGCTCGCAGCCGCATGGTTCTCCAGATGCCTGAAATAATCACACCGCGAGAATGGCGGCCATGGCAAATGTCACTGCTGCCCCGGCCACGAATGCTGCGGCTGCCACGCGTTCCATGCCATTGCTGAGCGCATCCGGCATTATCTCCACGAAAACCACGTAGGTCATCGCGCCTGCGGAAAAAGCTAGCGAAACCGGCACCAGCCCGGCAAATGCGCTGAGGAACACATAGCCCAGCACGGCCGCCGCAGCCTCTATGGCGCCGGACAGGATGCCGAACAACACGGCCGTGCGCTTCCTGAGCCCGAGGCATGCCAGCGGCGTAGACACCAGCGCGCCCTCGGGGATGTCCTGCAGCGCGATGGCCGTGGTGACGAACCAACCCAGCGGGCCTGAGGCTGCGAATGCAGTTGCAATGGCGAATCCTTCAGGGACGTTGTGCAGCGAGATGCTGCCGGCTATGAGCGCAGCCTTCTTCTTGCTTTTCGTGATCTCCTTTTTCGTGACGTGCATGTGCGCATGCGGCAGCAGCTTTTCCGATGCCATGAGGAAAATAAATCCGATGGCGAAGCCCGAAGCTACAACTATATCCCCGGCTAGGCTGTGCGACTGCAAAAGCATCTCCGCCGAAGAGAATGCCATTGCCCCTGCGGCGAAGGACAGCATCGCCGAATACTGTCGCTTGTCAACGCAGCCAAGGAAAAACGCTGCCGAGGCGCCTGCGGCTGTGGCGAGAAGAACAACCAATGCGCCGAGCGCAACGTCCGGGGCGGCCATCATTTCAGTTCTTCCCTGAGCAGTTTCACGAGCTCTGCGCCTATCTTTTCCTGCGCCTCCTTTGTGCTTGCGCCCAAATGTGGAGTGAAATAGACGTTCTCAAGCTCCAGCAGTTTCCCCCTGTACGGCTCTGCCTTGTAGACGTCGAGCGCCGCGCCTGAGAGCTTGCCGCTTTTGCAAGCATCGTAGAGCGCGTCCTCGTCAACCAGCTCGCCCCTTGCGGTGTTGATGAGATAGGCGCCATCCTTCATCTTCGCTATGCTCTGCCTGTTTATCATGTTCCCGTCCTTCTCTGTGTTTGCCGCATGCAGCGATACCACGTCCGACTTCGCCAATAATTCGTCCAGTTCCACGAACCGCGCCTTCCCGTCGTCATGCCTGGGCGGCGGGTTGTACGCTATGACTTTCATGCCGAGCGCGCCTGCCTTTGCCGCAAGGCTGGAGCCGATGCGGCCATAGCCGATGATGCCGAGCGTTTTTCCTTCTATCTCGCGGCCTGTGAGCGTCTTCTTCTCCCATCTCCCCTGCTTCATCTGGTGGTGCGCCTTCTGCACGTTCCGGAATGAGGCGAGGATGAGCGCCAGCGCGAGCTCGGCCACTGCGTTCGTTGATGCGCCCGGCGTGTTGATGACCTTTATGCCCTTTGCCCTGCACGCCTCCTGGTCGACGTTGTCAAGCCCCACGCCGCCGCGGGCCACGAGCTTCAGCTTCCTTGCGCCGGAAACCAGCTCCTTCGTCACCTTTGTCGCGCTCCTGACTATGAGCGCATCAGCATTGGCCAGCGCTGCCGGCAGGTCCTTGGGCCTGTACACGACCTCGCCGAGCTTCCTTATCTCGCTTACTACCGCTTCCTCCATCTCATCCGCGATGACAATTAGCATGAACTGCAATTGGAAAACCAGATATTTAATACCTCATCCCGGCATGGCGCAGCAATGCCTTTATAAACACCCCATTACACAATATATAACAGACGGCGATTATATGCGAGAGAGGAACATAATCAAAAAGCGCATTTCACGAGAGACCATCCTCGAGAATGTCAGAGAGGGGCGCGGCCACACGCAGGCCTTCGGCCGGACGACATACAATGTCCTTCTCGACAAGCTGGTCGCCAGCAATACAATCAGCCAGGAAAAAGCCCACAAGGCGCTTTGGGAGGGCGGGACCGTGGGCAGGGCGCAAATCGTCCTTGCCGAAGTCCGCAAGGGAAACTATTTTTTCCCCAGCACCGGCACGCGCAGAGGGAAGAAGACATACGGGCAGGAACTGCTGGAGCACGTGGATGCGCACATTGGGATGCAAGACGCCCTCAGTGCAATAAGGGAAGGCCGGAGCAACAGGATCGCATGGCTGCTTGACCAGGTGGAGTCCGGCTTGCACGATGACCTGAACCAGTCAGACATGACATACCAGCACGAGTTGCTCGATTTCGTAAAGTGCGGTTTTCTGAGCGCAGGCATGGCAGCAGGCGCTGTGCGGATTGGCTACCTCAGGCGCGTCCAGGATGCGCTTGCGCAGGCCGCATGCGGCAACTGCGACTACACAGCGCGCTCGGGCCTGAGCTACAGGGAAGAGCTCGGCCACCTCGCCAGGCTCGGCTTTGTGGAGCAGGGCGCTGCCCACGATGCCCTCCTGGCCGGCCATAAGATTGTCATGAGCAGGCGCAAGCAGGAATCCCTGGACATAACCCTCGCTGTGAGAGAGGGGCGCTTCGCCCACCCTGCAGGGCCTTTTAGCAATGTCACATCTACTTTCGGCGAAAAGCTGAACGAACTCGTGGCAGATGGCGTGGTTGATGAAGAAACGGCACATCTAGCGTTCATGGCCGGCCGCAAGCGCATCACAGAAGAATGCAAAAGGCGGATGCACTACGTCTTGGACGCGGTGGCCAAGGGCAGGTCTGGCCTGCAGTCATTCTCATTCCTTACGTTCGGGCAGGAGCTGCTGCTGCTTGTGGAGGACGGCGCCGTAAGCAGGGCGGATGCCGAGAAAGCCGAGCAGAAGGGCGCAGAAATCAAAAGCAAGGCCAGCAACTCCGGCTGGCCATATGACTGAGATTCAAAGGCGCTTCCTTAGCCCGGCCATGGCCGCGCGTGTTTCATTTTCCATCATTTTCACGGCTGCAACAGCTTCCTTCTCGCCTGCTGCCCTTGCCCTGGGCAGGAACCTGTGCGCGAACTCCAGGAATTCAGCGTAGTGCCTTGCAGGATTCTTGCAGCGCGTTCCCCAGTCGAAAACCGCGCATTTCATCTCCCTTCCAAGGTATCTGCCATATTTCTTCAGCACACGCTCTTTGGTCTCGTCCGGCATCACGGCTTCCTGGTGCAGGAAGCGCATGTCGGTCCCGTTCGGCATCAGGTGGAAAAGCTCCTCGGCGGCTATGAGGTGGATTTTGGCCCCGGGAAATTCAGCCGCCACTTTCTCGCCGGCTTCCTTTATGATTTCGGCGCCGGTCACGGAGCATGCGAGCGAGCAGATGACGATGTTTTTCAGCCTGAGCTTCCTTTCGTGCATGGCATCGAGCAGGCGGTAGAGGGATTTCTGCATCGTGGCGCCGGTCGCAACCGTGTCCCCGATTATTATGTTCGCGCTTTCAGGGAGCGATTCGAAATTCTCGTATGTCGCGAGCGCTATGAACCCCCCTTCGGTCCCCTCCACGCGCCGCCTCTTTATGCCGATGAAGCACTGCGGAAGCGCGATTTTGAATTTTTTCTTGAAGCCTGCATTGAGCTGGTAGTACAGCCCTCCGGACAGCAGCACCAGCTCGGCAACCGAGGCAGCCCTGCTGCCCTTCAGCACCGTGCGCCAGGCCGCGTCCACGAAAACGCCCGCAACTCCCTCCATGCGGTCCTGCAATTCCTTCCCGGCTATGTGTGGTCTGTAGAGCACGCCGGCAGTTTCATCACTGCATATAATATGTGTACTGGCAGGGAAGCGTCTGTCCGCAACCCTGTACATCCGGTATTTCCCCCTGTGGACGAGTTCCATGCTCTTACCTTTCGTGCAGGATGCCCGTGGCGTCCCTGTGCGCCTTCCCGAATTCGCTCATGGCGAGCGCCTCCTCGCCGCTGAATACCGGCCCGTCCCTGCAGACCGTCTTACCGTTCACGACGCACGAGCCGCACACGCCCATGCCGCACTTCATGTACCTCTCCAGGCTGACCTGGCACGGCAGGCTGTGCTCCCTGCAGAGCTGCGCCACCGCCTTCATCATCATCTCCGGGCCGCAGGCATAGACGCAGTCGAATCCCTTGCTTTCAATCAGCCACCTGGCTTCGGCCATCACCGTGCCCTTCTTGCCGCGCGAGCCGTCGTCCGTGGTGACGAAAACCTCGTTGCAGACTGCGAAAAGCTGCATCTCATATATTATGTCCTTCGCGGTCCGTGCGCCGAGCACGGCCACGACCTCGACGCGGTTCTCCTTCGCGCGCTTTGCAAGGAAATAAAGCGGCACGACGCCGTAGCCCCCGCCGACCAGCAGCACCCTTTTGGCGTCTTTCGGCACAGCGAACGGCTTGCCGAAAGGCCCGCGGTAGGAAATCATGTCGCCTGGCTTCAGCGACGTTATGGCCGCTGAAACCTTCCCCACGTTCGCCACCGATATTGTGAGCGGGTAGCCATTGCCTATGCTCATGGGCCGCTCGCCGATGCCTGGCATCCATACCATGAGGAACTGCCCTGGCAGCGCCTCTTCCAGCGCGTGCTCCACCTCAATGGTCTTCACGCGGTAGTTCTCGGCCGAGACTTTTTTCACGGTGTTGGTGTGTATCTTAATCATGGGCGGCACCTGTTATGTCCTTCAGCCTGGAGATGCCGTTGGATTTCATCCACGTTTCCATCTCCCTGCATATCTGGCCGAACGCTTCGGGTCCGCGGTAATATGCGGCCGTGCCTGCGCTCACCCAGGTTGCCCCGGCCATCATCATCTCTATGGCATCCCTTCCGCTGTTGATGCCGCCCGTGCCGATTATCGGTATCTTCACTGACTTGTAAATATCATATACGCAGCGGATGACTATGGGCTTTATCGCAGGCCCGCTCATCCCGCCTACGCCGAAGCCCAGGAACGGCCTTTTCCTGTGGATGTCAATCAGCATCCCCGGCCCGAGGGAATTGCCCATGTTTATGGCATCCGCGCCAGCCTCTTCGGCAGCCTTCGCTGCCTTGCCTTCGCCAGGCACGGATGGCGACAGCTTTATTATGAGCGGCAGCTTCGTTTTCTTCTTTATGGCCGAGGTTATCGACGATACGCAATCAGGCGTTCCCTGGCCCGCCATGGTCCCATATCCAGGCGTGTGAGGGCAGGACATCACAGCCTCTATGGCGG
>CAZYGF010000045.1:0-6260 GCA_964647575.1 Microcaldota archaeon | reverse complement strand
CCAGCAGTTGAAAAGCCGCTTTGCCGCGCTGTCATAATATAATATGACCCAGCCTATCCCGCGCATGGCGCCCGTCGCCCGGAAGTCCTTCTCCCAGCTCTCGGCCGAGCCGAACTCCGTGGCGATGGCTTTCGCCAGTGCAGAGCCCTGCCCCATCGCCGCGCCTCCCTTCTTCATGTTCCCGAAGTAATATTCGTGCAGGCGCATGCCATTGTATTCCCAGCCGAAGCGCCGCTTGAGCTCGGCGTATTCAGGCGTTGCCGCCTTCCCCTCCTTCGCCATCCCGGCCAGGAGGTCTGCCACCCTGTTGGCATTCGTGACGTACCCGCCGTAGAGCGTGAAGTGGTTCTTCAGCAGCGTTTCGCTGAACCCGTCCATCCCCAAAAGCGCATCAAAGTTCTTCTGCTCGTATGCCATTCCATCACCGTTCAACCCTATGGGCCGAAATCCCGCCCAACAATTAAAAACATGCACTCCCTATTGCATGAGAGGTGGAAAATGTGCCTGTAAATCCAGATAACGTCATCGTCGGTGTAGTCTTCACCCTCGTCGGTGCGTTCGTCGGCGTGGCGCTGCTTGTCCTTAGCGCAGCATTCGTGCCGCGGCTCGTGAACATGCTCACGCCGAACATAGACGAGGAGAAGGAACTTCTCAAGGGGAACGTGGCCGTCGCCAGGTATTTCGGCGGCATCGTCCAGTCCGTGATAATCGGGATTTCCATCATAATCGCCGCTTCCATCATAGCCGGCATAATCGGTTAGGAAATGAGAAAGCTCACGCTTCTCTTTTTCCTCCTGGCTGCCTGCCTGATTTTCGCCCGCGGGGGCGGAGGCTGCTTCCTGGAGGGCACGGAGATAGCCCTGGAGAACGGCACTGCTCCCATCGAAACCCTCACCGTAGGGCAGGATGTGCTGGCATTCGCCGACGGCCAGGTGGTGCAGTCCACGGTTTCTGAGATTTTCCAGGTCCAGCGTGACTACTACTACGATATCGTGACCGCCCATGGCTCTGTCAACGTCACCGCAGAGCACCCGTTCTACGTGGGCAATGACCGCTTCGTCGAGGCGCAGGAGCTGAAGGCCGGCGATGCCATCTACGTGCGCGACGGCGATTCGTTCGCACCAGCAGCGATCCTGTCAATCAGCCGCGTCAACGTGCCGGTGACCGCCTACAACCTCCGCGTCGATGGTGAGCATACGTTTTTCGCCAACGGCTTCGCAGTCCACAACAAGGGCGGCTGTTTCCCTGGCAACACCCTCGTCTCCTGCCCGGACGGCCAGACCAGCATCAGCGATTTGGCGCCCGGCGACGAGATTCTCTCGCTCTACCACGGCTCGGTCGTCCCCTCCACCGTCCGGTCAACCTATTCGCTCCATGTCTCCGAATACTATTCCATAGGCACCGAAGGCGGCAGCATCAACGTCACCGCGGAGCACCCGTTCTACACCGGCGGCGGCTACGTGGTGGCCCAGGACCTTCACGCAGGCGATTACATATATGCGCTGCGCGACGGCGCCATTGTGAGGGAAAAAGTCCTTGCCAAGGCGCTGGTGCAGGAGCCGGCCACTGTCTATAACCTCCATGTGGACCGGCCGCGCACCTTCTTCGCCAACGACTACGCAGTCCACAACAAGGGCGGCGGCTGCTTCCTGGCAGGGACCGCCATAGCCACCCCGGCCGGCAGCATGCCCGTCGAATCGGTATCTCCCGGCGACCTGGTCTCAGCGTTCAACAGCGATGGCCGGGTGGTTTCCGCTGCCGTGGCCGAAGTCTACGGGGTCCAGCGTGACTACTACTACTATATCGTGACCGCATATGGCTCAGTCAACGTCACCGCAGAGCACCCGTTCTACGTGGGCAACAACCATTTCGTGGAAGCGCAGGAGCTGAAGGCAGGAGACAGCATCTACGTCCGCGACGGCGTTTCGCTCACGCCGGCAACCGTCCTCTCCATAACCCGTGTCAACCAGCCCGTGACCGCCTACAACCTGCGCGTCGATGGTCAGCACACGTTCTTCGCCAACGGCTTCGCCGTGCACAACAAGGGAGGCGGCGGCTTCGGCGCTGGGGGCGGTACGGGCTCGACCCAGGGCGACACCGTGTGCCTTGTCACATTTGCCCTGATTTACATCTTTTTCTGGCTATGCAGCAAACGCAGGTCCGGTGGAGGGTCTTCAGGCGAGTGGAGCAGCACGGCCTCTGTGCCCAAGGACAAAGTCTATGCGAAGGCCAAGAAAATCTCAGTGCTCCTTTCCATGTGGGGCAAGGCCGACCCTGCCTGGGACGAGAAAAAGGTAAAGGACGACGCGCAGAAGACGTTCCTCAAGCTGCAGCAGTGCTGGCAGGCGCGGGATTACACAGAGATGAAAGACCTCATGATGCCTGACCTCTGGAACCAGCACGTAGCGCAGCTGGACGCCATGAAAGCCAGGCACGAGATAAACAAGCTGGACGGCCTGCAGCTGCTCGATTCGCAGCTGGTGCTGGTGAACAACTACCATGACAAGCAGAAGGACCAGTTCACCATCTGGTTCAAGGCCGCCGCAAAGGACACCATGGTGGACGACCGGACCGGCAACAAAATACGCGGCGACACGGGCACGGGCACCTTCGAGGAGTTCTGGACGTTCCAGCGGGCCGGCGATTCCTGGAAGCTCAAGCGCATAGACCAGCCCGAGGAGGGCATGGGCGTGGTCACGAAAGAGAATTTCGACAGCCTCTTCACCCCGGCGGCCCTGGCCCGGTTCTATGAGAAGGCCGGCGGCCCTGAGATAAAGAAGCTCGGGGTGTCGGCCACCCGCGAGCAGGCCGAAGGAGCGGTCACCGAGAGCATGAGCGCCATAAAGCAGCGGGCAGGCAAAGTGCACAACCTGCTCAACTTCCTCGCCCAGCAGAACAAGCTCTGGGACGAGGAGACCATGGAGACCATGGTCCGCAGCCTTTTCATATCATTCAACGTGGCCGTGGAGAAGAAGGATTTCGATGCCGTGAAGGACGCCCTGGCGCCGGACCTCTACGGGCGCTGCATGCAGATGGCCGCGGACATGCAATCACGGAAGCAGCACATAGAGAAGCGCAACCTGGCTGTGCGCGACGTGGAAGTCGTGCTCGTGAAGAACTATTACGACAACCGGAAAGACGAGTTCACCGCCTGGGTGAGCGGCCAGGCCCAGACCGTGCTGGTTGACGATAAGACCGGCAAGATCGCCAGCGGCGACAACTACGTGGCGGATTTCGAGGACTACTGGACCTTCCGCCGCGACAGCGACGCATGGAAGCTGGCAGCCATAGACAAGGGCTTCAAATACGACGAGAACGTGGATGAGGGCTCCAGCAAGGAAATGATGGAGTGGTACCAATCCCAGGAGCGCGCGGTCTGATTATCTCTTCACTATCTGGATTATGTCCCCGTCCACCAGCACGTGCCCGAGCCCGACGCGCTGCGGCTGGTGCTTCACGCTCTTCCCCCAGACCAGCGCGAAACGGAACTCCTTCTTCAGGTCGCGGTGCAGTTTCTCGCATACCGTGCCTACGCTCGTGCCGCGCCTTATGACCATGGGCTCCTGGTCCGCCTGCTCGCCCCGCTTCTTGGTGTATATGCGCATGAGGTCCAGCTTCTGGTATATCTCCTTTCTCAGCTCCTCCAGGCCTGCGCCGGTCTCCGCTGACACCGGTATGTAATTGAACGGCAGCTTCACGATGCTCTTCACCAGGTCCGCCTTGGTCAGCAGGTATATGGCCGGGACGTAGGCGCGGTTGCCCTCAAGCGCGTCTATGAACTCGTCCAGCGTCATGTCCTGCCTGAGCACCACGTTGGCGTTGAATATGCGGTACTCGTTCAGCGCGGCGAGGATCTCCCGGTTGCTTATCTTCGTGAGCGGCACTGTGGAGTTTATCGTCACCCCGCCGCGCGCCTGCTTCGATATGGACACGTCCGGCGGCCTGGCGTTTATCCTTATTCCGAAGCCGTACAGCTCGTTCTCTATTATCCGCACCTGCCTGGGGCTCGCGGCCTCGACCATGAGGAGCAGCAAATCCGCGTTGCGCGCGACGGCTATGACCTCGCGCCCGCGGCCCCTGCCGTCCTTGGCCCCTTCTATTATGCCAGGCAGGTCAAGGATCTGTATCTTCGTTTCGTTGTATTCCATGACGCCTGGTATGCACTTCAGGGTCGTGAACGCGTACGCAGCCGTCTTGGATTCAGCCTTGGTCAGCTTGTTGAGCAGGGTGCTCTTGCCCACGCTGGGCAGGCCCATCATCGCGACCGTGGCGTCGCCGCTCTTCTTTATGTCGAACCCGCCGGCGCTGGCGCCGTGCTTCTTCGGCGATATCAGCTCGCGCCTGTACTGCGCTATCTTGGATTTTATTATCCCGATATGGTACTCCGTGGCCTTGTTCTTCTGCGTGCGCGCAAGCTCGTCCTCGAGCTCCTTCAGTTTCTCCTGCAGTCCCATATGCCTCTGTTATTACATCAACCGGTTGGTTTTTCAAATATTGGGCTCGCGGCGCCGCTCACGGGAGCGCCCTGAACTGCCAGCCCTGCAGCGTGTCTCCGGTCCGGTTCATTTTGAACGAATAGCTCTGGTTGGACGGGGTGGTGAAGGTGCCGCCGTCTTTCACGTATGCCATCTCCAAGAATACGGCCACGTCCACGCAGGCCGTTCCCAGCCCCAAGACTCCGCAGCCCGATCCTTGCCCTAGGGGTTCCCTGGCATCGTCAATATGATATACGTGGAAAGGATAGCCCCTGTCAGCTAAGGGATACGTCTTCGTTTCGCCGGTGAGCAACTCGTCCTTCTCCAAGACGTTCCCATTAGCGTCCAATATTGATATGAAGGCAGAGAGTACACCCTCGTGGCTTTCAACAGCATCCAGTCGGAATGTGAGGTCGTCGACCGTAACAGTATGCTCGTCATACAGTATGCCTACCCTGCTTCCTTTTGCCAGTACTATGCCGCTGTCGTTAAAGCTGAGAAGGAGGTAATCTTCGTTGCCTAGCACCGTTACCTGGCATTTAGGTACAAAGTATCCGTATGCTGATACGCCCTGGCCTCCGTCGAGCGTGAAGGTCTGAAGAGGATTATCAAACGAAGTCGTTTCCTTGATTATTTTTCCGCCTTGGGTTGTATCAACAGTCCACTGCTGCCCTGGCAATACGTAGTCCGGGTAGGATTCACTGTATCCATGTACCAAGGTCTTCGTAATAGTGTCCCGGCTGGCCGGACTCACATTCATGATATTGTCTGGTGGGGCAGCCGTGGTAGCACCGGAAACTTTATTGAACTGCCAGCCCTGCAGCGTGCCTTCGGTCCAGTTCATGTCGAACGAATAGCTGCCATTGGACGGAGTGGTGAAGGTGCCGCCGTCTTCCAGGTATGTCATCTCCGAGAATACGGCCATGTAGGCCCAACTCGTCCCGATGGCGTATCCAGGGGCGATCTGATATACGTGAAGATAATACTTCTTGCCAGCCAGGGTGTACGCCTTAGTTTCGCCTATGCTCAGATTGTCCTTCGCCACGATATTTCCGCTCGCATCCGATATGGATATGGCGGCAGAATAGCCGTCACGGAGCTCAAGGTCATACAGCCGGAATGCGAGGCCGTCGACCGAAATGTTTTCTCCCATGTTCAGTACGGCTGTTGCGCTTTCCTTTGCCAGCACTATACCGGTGTCGTTAAAGTCCGGAAGGACGTAATCCTGGCCTAGCACTGTTAAGTTTACCTCACTCATCAACACACCTGCCTCGTTTGTTCCTATGCCCTCCCATGAACGGTCTGTGTCTGTGACTATCCGGAGAGGTTCATCAAAAGAAGTCGTTTCAATGATTATCTTCCCGTTCTGGCGTGTGTCTACAATCTGCTGTTGTCCCGGATAGTCACGGCTATAGTTGCGCACCAACGTCTGCGTAACAGTGCCCTGACCGGTTGGATTCGTAATCTGGGTGTTGTTCGGACTCGTATTCGTGGTGCTGCTTTCCGTTTTTGCAGTACTGCTCACTTCTGCTGCCGGCTCTGTGGCTATCACCCTGAGCGACGGCGACGTGGCAAGCCCCTCGAAAGAGAGCAGAACCGTGTTGTCGTTCCTGAAAAGGTTTATCTGCTCGCCATCCTCCATCTTATCGAAGTAGCCGTCCATGTAGATGACGATGCGGCTCGGGCAGCCCCCCTGGGAATCGACCGTCACCTTCCATTTGTCGTCCATCAGGAAGCTGGAGCCGTTCCTCAGTTCTGAGAGCGCGTAATCCCTGCCGAGAATCC
>CAZYGF010000044.1:0-6283 GCA_964647575.1 Microcaldota archaeon | reverse complement strand
TTCACGAAGGAAAGGATGAAAATCATCGCGAGAAGCCCGAGGACGATCTCGAACGCTGACATGTAATCCTGCGAGAATGCAGCGCTCGGCCTCGACGGGATGGAGGAGACCGGGCTGCCGTTCTCTGTGCTTGTGGCATTGTAGGAAAGCATCCTGCTGAGGAGCTTCTCATTGTAGCGTGCCGAGCCAAGGAACGAATCTGTGATTACGAGCGAGAGGTTGTTCTCCCCGACCCCGTCGTAGGTGTAATTGAAGCTGTACACGTAGGTGAACGAGTGGTTGTAGCTTTCCAGCTGCTGGGGGCTGGTGGGGCTGACGTCCTCGGACCAGGCGTCGGGGCTTGACCTGTTGGAAATGATCTCCTGAACCCCGTAGGGACCTGCGCTCACATCGAACGTGCGGAGGGTGAGGTTGCGCGTGCGGTTGCCGTTGAGCCATATCTCCGCATGGTAGAGGGGGCTCTGCGACAGGATGATGGTGTCGAAGCGGTTGTTTCTGAACCACTGCTCCCGCAGCACAGGCGCGCGCAGGAAGTAGAGCTTGTTCGCCCCGAAGACGGTGAAATTGCGGCGGGTGGAGAAGGAAACGTTCCTCGTGACGGAATAGGAATTGTCGGTGCAGCCGGAACCCTCGCGGTTGTTGATAAGATAGCTGAACCTGATGGCGCCGCTTACTGTTACCTCCAGCAGTTCTGCACCGGAGGAATTTTTCATCCGGGCCAGCAGCTCCGGAGCCAGGGGGATGATGGTGGAGGTGAAAGGGGTGGCGTAGGTGGAGTTCCTGAAACGGAAGATGGCGTTGCCGGCATAGAGTGCCTGGGCCAAGTGCTCGTATTCCACGCAGCCGTCATGGTCGAAATCGCAGCGCCCTGCGAGTTCTGTGCGGAGGGCGCCGCCAGCCGTGTAGAGCGAGGAATAGCTGCAGATGAAAGAGCCGTCCGATGACCACATGTGCTCCATCTGCGCTCCCCTGGCGACGAGAAGGGACAAATCATCCGCGGGATAGGTGGCATTGTCCAGCATGAGCGACATGCCGGCGACGTTCACGCTGCCGTTTACGGACAGGGGGGACGGAAACGAGAGGGAAGGGTAGAACGGGATTAGGACTGATGAGGAGACAGCAGTGGCATTGTCATAGCCATCTTCCAGGACCGGACCGAGCGCGTCATTGGCGGCCATCACGTCTTCGATGGGGGGCGCATAGAGCTGCGCGGCCGCAAGGCCGAAGAGGAGGGCAAAAAACAGCAGCCGCTTCATAGCGCACCACCAAGCCGGTCGATGGGGACGAAGAGAAGCAGGTCGTTGGCCTGTTTTATCCTGACAATCGCCTTCTCTGAATCGCTCAGGCGGCTGAGGAGCTGCTTCATCTCGCTATCGCTGTCCACCACGATTATCGCCTTCTTGGTGAAATGGTCGCCGAAGAACCCTATCTCGTAATCCTTGGTCACGAACTTGCGGCCTGCTTCCCTGAACTGGACGCCATTCTCTATGAGTTTTTCCTTTACCATGCGCCTGAGGGCGTTCATCTTCACGTCGCCCTCGCCCCTGAGCTGATAGTATTCGCGGTGGGTCTCGAGCCGCCCTGCCTTGACAAGGCTCTTGAGGATACCCTCCACGTTGCCCTCGGTCACGTCCGCCCCGTTGGTGACGCGACGCTTGAGCTCGACGCCGAACTCATGGGGCGTTATGGGCTCGTTGGCCAGGTGAAGGTCCTCCCTGGCGCTCTTGAACGTGTCGAGCGCCTCCGCAGTGGGGATGTGGACCTCCTCGCGTATGTAGGTGGCGCTGTCGCCCACCCTGAGGGTGTACATAGGCTTCTTGGAGACACGCACACTGAAGTACACGAGCAGTATGATGCCAAGGCCCGGGATGCCGAATTTTATGTAGAAGTCCAGCAGCGGGTCGGAATTGTTCTCTACGGGTACCTGGATAACCGTGCCGAACATGTTTATGTTGAAGATGTTGGTGCCCCGGTCAAGCTTGGCGTTCACAGGCATGAGCCCGTCGCTGACGTAGAATTTCCTTCTTGATGTGGAATTGCCCAGCCAGACCAGGGCATCTGCGTCGCTGAGAGGCACGCCGTCCAGGGTCATGGAGAAGACGTAGGTCGTGCCACTATGCTCCTTCAGGGCCACTTCAAGGTCGTTCACATGCAGGATGCCACTGGTGATGGTGCCGGAATTGTCAGTCACCTCGAGCACATAGTCGCCGGGCTCTGAGAACTGGAGCTTCTGCAGGAAGATGTTCTCGTCAGTCACCCTGCGCAGCATGTCGCGGCGGACCTCCTTGCCGTCCTTGCTTATGGAAAGGAATGCGGTGCCGTTGGTATGCTTCAGCGAGAATTCCAGCGTTGACTTCTCCCATGGGAACACCGACTGGGGTTTTGGCACCAGCACGGCGCGGCCGGACGGCACAGGAAGCTTCTGCAGCTGGGCCGAGTCGTAGATGCCATAAAGGCCATCGAATTCGGCGATAAGGCGGAGGCGCGTGGCGTTGGAGAGGTCCATGGTCGCCGTCTTCAGGCCGCTGCCGGAAACGTGGAGCGTGGAGTTGCGCTGCCTGCTGGCGCTGTTGAGGAGTATGTCCAGCGGCATGGAACGGCTGCCATCCTGCAGAAAGTCGTCCAGGGTAGTATTATAGACAAGGATGCGCTTGCGCTGGGAAGGCGTGAGCGTGCTGTACCAGTCATGCTTCTTCATGCCGCTGCTGATCAGCAGGTCGGTGGCGCCCACATATACGAGGGTGACATTGGAGTTGTTCTGGTACATGCTGAAAAGGACGTAGGATGGCATGGCGCCCGAAGGCAGCACGTATATGCCGCTGCCCATCTTCGTGCTGTTGCTCATGGAGACCGTATAGCCGTATTTCTCCAGTGTCTTCAGCTGGTCGATGAGTTCCGGCAGCCGTGTGGCTTCTATGGCCTGGCTGTCATTTATGATATAGATGTCCTTGGACGGCTCTGCGTCATAGCTGACCACGGTGACGTTGCCCGTGCCACGGTAGTTGAAAATCGCATAGCCGCTGTTTCCAGCCATGCCGGTCTGGAGGACCTGGAATAGGGGCTGGATGTGCTCTTTCTGGGTTTCCGGCACTGCGACGAAAAGCACCGCGATGAATGATGCGAGCAGTATGACTAGCAGCACCGCAAGCACGCCGAGAACCACGAATCTCCGTCTCATTGCATCTCCCTTCTCATAGCTGGACCCGCGCCGTTCTGAGGAAATCCACGTCGTTCCTGTAAGGCGTCCTTATATCCTCTATGCCCATGTTCAGCATGAGCGGCCGCTCCAGGCTGAGCCCCCACGCCAGGACTGGATAAACGCCTGCCAGGGGGATGCTGACCTCCGGCCTGAATATGCCGGCCCCGCCGAGTTCCATCCACTGCTTCCTCTTCTCGAAATAGACCTCCACCTCCAGGCTCGGCTCGGTGTAGGGGAAGAAGCTTGGGCGGAAACGGATCTTTTCGAAGCCGAGTTTCCTGTAGAATTCCTTCAGTATGCCAAGCAGGTCCGTGAATTTCGCGCCTTCCCAGACGATTATGCCTTCGAGCTGGTGGAACTCCGCGAGATGCTTGTAGTCCGTGGCCTCGTTGCGGAACACGCGGCCTATGGCGAAGTATTTCCTGGGCCTCTTGTCCTTTATGGAGGCCACATAGCGGGCCGAGAGCGCGGTGGTGTGCGTGCGGAGGACGGCCCTGGACGCCTCCTTCGGGTCCCACTTGTATTTCCAACCTGCCTCATGCGCCTTCTTCACCCGCTCCACCAGCTGCTTGTCGGCCGGAAGCGGAGCGCCTTCCTTGAGGTAGAATGTGTCGGCCAGCTCCCTTGCCGGATGGTCCTGAGGCTGGAAAAGGGCGTCGAAGTTCCAGAAGGAACTCTCGATTATGCTGCCTTCCATCTCCTCGAAGCCCAGCTCGGACATTATCGCTTTCATCCTCTCGGTGATTTTCGTTATCGGATGGTTCTTGCCCACGGTTGCGTTGGCGGACGGGACGCTGACGTCGAATCTGGCTGCAGCCTCTGCCGGCGGCTTCTTCCCTGTATAGCTCACGGTGACGCTGCGCACGGTCTTTTTGTCCAGCAGCTTCCGCTCGAACAACTCCTCGACGAGCTCGAGGTCGGATTCGCACTTCCCCTCCGCCTTGAGGCTGGCGTAGCAGGCCTTGAGCCGCGCGGCTTCCCTGTCCACATCCGCCGCGGCCTTGGCCGCCGCGAGCTTCCCGGCTTCTATGTTCACGAAGCCCTTCACCTTGGCCCATCTGAGGCCTATGGATTTCTCTTCGGGCGACAGGTCTGATATGGAAGCGCCCTTGAGCGCTTTCCTGAAAACTGCGACCTCAGGGAAAACGGATGTGCCATAGCGCTCGAGCTCGGCGGTCGGCTTTCCGAGAAGGGATTCTGCGGCCGCCGTGCCGGCATAGCCGCCTGCCTTGAGCGATTCTACGATGCGCCTGAGGCTGTCCTCGTTCATGCCGGTCTCTTTGATGAGCTGGTCGAAGCTGAGCTGCTTCTTCCTTGAAAGGACATCGAGCACCTCGCCTTCTCCCTTGTACATCACTCTTCACCTTTCCTCTTTGCCATGATTATATACAGGTATGAGCCGACCAGTATGACTATCAGCACTATGAGCGATGGGCCGTATGGGCTGTTGAGCGTACGCGTCACGCTGCTTGTTATGCCGGAGAGGAAATCGGCCACTTCCTTGTCTATGCTGTCCTCCATGGTGAATATAAGCGAGAACTTCACCAGCACGATGTCATTCCATGAAAGCGAGTCCACATGGGCGGGCAGCTGGACCGTGAAATCCGCGGGCTGGGGGTTGACGTCAAGCACCACGCTGTCCTGCGGCAGCTTAACCGTGAGGTGGACAGTCTGCTCCAGGATGACATTGCCTTCCGGGGTAGTGGTGAAGGAGAGCGCAGAGGGGTTGAGTGTATAGCGCCTTGTCCTCGGCTTGTATTTCTCCACGGTGAAAAGCCCTGTGCCGGGCAGCGGCTCCATGGTGGTGTTGTCCATGTAGGACGGGTAGGCCAGGTAATCCAGTATGATCTCGCCATGGCAGACGCCCTGGATGGGATTGCACCTGGTCCTGGGCTGGGGCCGCATGCGGAAGTCGCGTATATCCACCTTGCCGGTATTAACGTGGAACTTGATGTCCTTCAGACCTACGTTCGTGGACCAGAAGGACAGGTCGTTGCTGGTCATGCCGCTATCATAGACTGACTGGGAATAATTGCCGAACATGAGGAATTTTATGCTCTCGTGGACATGGGCGCTCCCGTCCGGCTGTACGTCGCTTATGGTGACATCTGCCTGTTCCAGCAGGAAATCCGCATTGGCTATGGCCATCAGCAGAAGCAGCGCTACCAGCCATCTCATGGGATTAACTCTCCGTAAATGTATATAAACTATGGGGAGCGGCACCGTTCGCGCAATCTATTTAATGGTAGGAGCGGTAACGCCCTCATGGACTTCGCCACCATAATCGCTCCGTTCATAACCCTCTTCGCCATCATGGACCCGTTCGCCAGCCTTCCGGTCTTCCTCACGTCCACCAAAGGATGCAAGGACAGCGAGGTCTTCGGCGTCGCCAACAAGGCGGTCCTGATTGCAGGCGTGGTGGCTATGGTCTTCGCGTTCGCAGGGCCCCCGGTCCTCACGGCGCTGTCCATAACGTTTTCCGACTTCAAGGTCGCGGGCGGCATCGTGCTGGTCCTGCTTGGCCTTGAGAACGCGCTGAACTTCTCGCTTTCGCCCAAGCAGGGGAAGCATGAGGGGCTGGATTCTGCGGCCGTGCTCATCGCGACGCCGCTGCTCACCGGGCCGGGCCTGATGACAAGCCTCATCGTGCTCATGAAGGACTACGACGCGCTCTCTGTTTTCACGGCGCTGGCGGGCGCGCTCGTGCTTTCCTGGCTGGTGCTTGTGAAGGCCGCCGACATAAGGAAGGGCGTGGGCGGGCGGGTGGTGACAGTCATATCCCGCGTCATAGGGCTGGTGCTGATAGCCATGGGCATCGCGTTCATAAGGGCAGGCATACTGGGCTAGGGAAATGCATATTAATTTGCATCGCCTATCTTCTCCATGCACACCATATCCACATTGGGAAGCCATTCGGCGCTCGACGTCTGCGAGGGCGCGAAAAGCGAAGGATACAAAACGCTCGTTGTCGCCCAAAAGGGCAGGGAAAAGACCTACCTCGGCCCCTACAAGACCAGGATGCGCGCCGGCAGGGAAATCGGGGTAGTTGACGAACTGCTGCTGGTGAACAGCTTCAAGGACATG
>CAZYGF010000043.1:0-6327 GCA_964647575.1 Microcaldota archaeon | reverse complement strand
GGCCTGGCGTGGCCGAGCTGGAGTTCGAGGAACGCAAGAGCGAGCCGGTCGTCGTATTCATGATGGACAAGACAGACCCCGGCGCGTTCAACCTGCCAATATACCGCATGTTCGCAGACCCGTTCTGCACCCCCGGGCTCGTGATCGACCCGGCGATGCAGGGCGGCTTCACCTTCGAGGTCTACGACACCGTCGAAGGCAGGAAGATAAGGTTCAAGACGCCCGAGGAGATGTATGCCATGCTGGCATTCGTCGGCTCCCGCTCCCGCTACGTGATTAAGCGCGTCTATCCAGGCCCTGGGAACAAGGTCTCCGAGGACGAGGCGGTCTGCTGCATCTCCACTGAAAAATTATCCCAGGTCGCAGGCCAGTACGTCGGCAAGGACGACCCGGTCGGCATAGTGCGCGGCCAGGGCGGCCTGCCTGCCATCGGCGAAATCGTGGAGCCGTTCGCGTTCCCGCACCTCGTAGCCGGCTGGATGCGCGGCTCGCACCAGGGCCCGCTGATGCCGGTGGCCATGGAGAACGCCATACCGACGCGCCTCGACGGCCCGCCGCGCGTGGTCGCATTGGGCTTCCAGCTCGCCAACGGCACGCTCGTAGGCCCGGTTGACATATTCAAGGACATCGCCTATGACGAGGCAAGGAAGAAGGCGAACAAGATAGCGGAGTACATGCGCAGGCACGGCCCGTTCGAGCCGCACAGGCTCCCTGAAGAGGACCTGGAATACACGAACCTGCCGAAGCTGCAGCAGAAGTTCAAGGACAGGTTCTCGAAAATATGAACAGCAACGGCCTGGTCATCCCGGTCGCAATCTGCATCGTGGCGGCCATCCTGATTTTTTATTTCCTGAGCGCCAAGGGCACGGTCAGGAAAATAACGGTATCAAACCCGGACGGCTCTGAAGCCCAGCTGTCGGTCGAAATAGCCGACTCGCCGCTTCTCCGTGCCAAGGGCCTCATGGGCCGGGCATCGCTCGGCGAGGCCGAGGGCATGCTCTTCGTCTTCGACAAGCCCGGGATCTACTCGTTCTGGATGTTCAATACGACCCTGCCGCTGGACGGAATATTCATCGCGGAAAATGGCACCATCGTGGACGTCGTCCGGATGCAGCCATGCGGCCTGAACGTGACGGCTTGCCCGCACTACGCCGGGAAGGCGCCTGCGAAATACGTCCTCGAGGCCAACCAGGGGTTCGCCAGGCGGCACGGCGTCGTCATCGGCAAAAGCAGGATGAGCCTGCCGTAAGAAAATAAGACGCATAGGGGCAGGGGGATGGTTAAGTCGATTGGCCCCTAATGCGTACCCTCTCGTGAGAAAGGATTGTTACCTGGCTCAGGGTGAGGGAAAGTTTCAGCCCTAGACCTGAGTGTGTGCTAAAATACACTATAACGGGGCTTATTTTTAAACGTTGCGCCCTCCATCCTATCCATGGCGCTCATTCTCATAGGCACCGGCGTGTCGTTCGACCTCACGCTCGCCGGACTGGAAGCCCTGAAGTCGTGCGACGAGGCCTACATAGAGACATATACGAACCCTGTCGACGAGGCGAAAATCCGGGCCCTGGAGCGCACATGCGGCAAGAAGATCATACTTCTCGCCAGGGAGCGCCTGGAGAGCCCCTTCCTTGCCGACAGAGCGCGAACAGCAAGGGTCTGCATACTAGCATCAGGCGACCCGTTGACGGCTACAACCCACGTTACGCTCGTTATGGAGGCACGCAGGAAGGGGGTAAGCATCGACGTAATCCACAACTCGTCCATCTACTCTGCAGCGCCTGCCCGCGCAGGCCTACAGATATACCGTTTCGGCAGGACCGCCAGCCTGGTTAACCCCCGGCCGAACTACAAACCGACATCGGCTCTCGACGTAATTCGTGAGAACCAGGCAAGGAACGCGCACACGCTTGTCCTGCTGGATACCGAGCCTAAGCCCATGGAGGCGAAAGTGGCCCTGGAGATGCTGGCTGAATTCGACAAGGCGGTCGTCCTCTCGCGCGTGGGCCTGCCTGACGAGAAGATAACTTACGGCAGGATAAAGGAGCTAAAGGAAAGGAACCTGGGGAAGCCGCCGTTCACGGTAATCGTGCCGGCGAAGCTCCATCCCGTCGAAGAAGAATTCCTGGAAACATTAAAATAAAGGACGATCGAGCTTCACTTTTGAATCAAACTTGCCGCGAGGCAGAGGATGCAGTACTGAAGCAGTCGGTGCATGCGGAGCATACAATTCCTGCCCGCAACCCTGCGTCTTACATATGGTACCGGCCAATCCAGGCGCTGAGCACTTGGGACAATATACGAGCCGATTCAGTTTTGATGTGTTTTTTAGTAGCCCGGTAGTTTTTAGAAACTTGCCAAAGTTTTTCCGATTAGACTTACGGTCTTCCGGGGTATTCGATATGTTCAGTCTGTCTTGCAATTTTCGTTTCATCGTTTCACACCCACGAAATAATAATTATTGAGAAAAATGAAAAAACAGGTGAACTCAGCTGCACCTGCATTTCTTGCCGCCGCAGCGCCTGGCCTTGGCAGACTTGCTGACCTTGACCTTCGGCCTCTTTACGCCGAAAATCGGCTCCCTTACTGTCGCAACGACTTTGCTGACCAGACTGGTTATTGATGCTATCATTTTATCCCTCCTTTTGCCTGACACTGGTGTGTTAGGTGTTATTATTTATGGTTGAAAAAGTATTTAAACCTATGTTTTGCCGCTATTTGGCACGTGTTTGGCGCTGTTTTTAAGAAAGCTAGCGTCGTAAATCCATATTGGCTTCTATGGAACCCAGAATCCCAGCGCGCTTCAGGGAGCGCTATCTCCCCGTCGTGGACGACCAGGACGCGTTTCTCGCCTGCCTCGGCGAGCTTACGCCGAAGTCGTTCAGGGTGAATACGCTCAAATCGTCCGCCGCCGAGGTGCAGAAACGCTTCGCCGGCTACGGGATAGGCATCCGTCAGATGGGCTGGTGCCCGGAGGCGTTCGTTTCCGACGTGCCTGAGATAGGCGGCACGCTGGAACACTTCCTCGGCAGCATCTACCTGCAGGAGCTCGCATCCATGCTGCCCCCGATTCTCGTTAAGAAGGAGCTGGAAACCGCCCGGTTCGTCCTTGATGCGTGCGCTGCCCCTGGCTCCAAGACCACCCAGATGGCCGCAATCATGCGGAACAGGGGCATAATCGTCGCCAACGACATAGATTATAGCCGCATACGCGCCCTGAAGTTCAACCTTGAGAAGACAGGCACGGTCAATACGATAATCACCAACCAGAACCTGCTCCATTTCCCAGGGCAACTGCAGTTCGACGTCGTCCTGCTGGACGCGCCCTGCTCCGGCGAAGGCACCATACGGAAGACCGACAGCGTCCTCCAGGGCTGGTCCGAGCGCGTGATAGAGGGCCATTCGCAGCAGCAGAAGCAGCTTATCGTCAAGGCGTTCGACCTCGTCGCCCCTGGCGGCGTGATGGTGTATTCGACGTGCACGCTCGCGCCTGAGGAGAACGAAAACGTCGTCGATACGCTGCTCAGGGAACGGAAGGAGGCCAGGCTGGAAAAGGTTTCAGTGCCAGGCTTCAGGCTGTCCCCTGCGGTCATGGAATGGCAAGGCACAAAATTCAACGGGGAAGTAAGCAAAACCGCAAGGGTCTGGCCGCACCACAACAACACCGACGGCTTCTTCCTCGCGATGGTGAGAAAATGAGGCGACGCATCACCGAGTCACACTACAAGGCAGGCAAGGAGGCGCCTGCCCCCAGCGCAGCGGACGTCCTGGCCTACCTCGAACAGCGCTTCGGGCTTGAGCGCACGCTCTTCAGCGATTACGGGCTTTATGCCGCGTCGAAGGGAAGGATATACCTGGGCCCGAAGCGGCTGATCAACCACCCCAGGATAGCCACGGTCGGCCTGCTCATCGCACGGTCGCACGGCGCAATAAAGCCATCCACGAACCTGCTCCAGCTGTTCGGCAGGCAGGTGAAGAAGAACTACGTCGCCCTGGAGAAGGAGAACGCTGCCGCGTTTATAGGCGGAGCGGACGTGCGGCTGGCGCCTGGCGAAGTCGGCGGCGCGACCGACGGCTACGTCCTCGTCCGCTACCTTGATTTCTCTCTCGGCTGCGGCATGCTCCAGGGCGAAACCGTCAGGAACATGCTCCCCAAGGCGAAACGGCTTAAGGTAACGTACCTCTGAAAATCAGAACAGCGTCGTCTGGCCGCCGAGGTCCAGGAAATTGCCGAACTTTATCCCGATGCGCCGCACTTCCAGCCTGTTCCCGCTCAGGAATTCGTCCACCAGCTCCTTCTTCTCCTTCGTTATGTCCTCATTCCACACCCTGGGGTTGTGGAAAGACATGGACTTGCTGTGCGCCCTCAGGTCCTCGGTTATGAATGTGAGCGTCAGCGTCTTGTACGACTTTTTCATCTCCGCAAGCCATTCCTTCGCATCTGCCTCAAGCTCCTCCAATTTCGCCAAAAGCATGTAGGGGTCCCGCGTCTTCTCCTTGAGCGTGCCTATCCTGCTCACTTCCTCCTGCTCCTTCTCCTCGCCGATACCCTCGGCGTAGACCCCCTGGCCCAGGGCATGGAGCCAGGCGCCTGCCTTTCTCCCGAATATCTCCACCAGCGTTATGGGCTCGAGCTTTGCCAGGTCCTTCACCTTCTCCACGCCGACCTCCCTGAGCGCCATGGCAGTCTTGGGTCCTATGCCAGGAACCTTCTCAGCGTTGGAGTCCATGACGAATTTTCTCTCCGTATCCCTGTCAAGTGCGAGCAGGCCGTCAGGCTTTGCCTTGGCCGCTGCCATCTTCGCGCCGAGCATGGACGGCGCAACGCCGATGGTACAGGCGAGCCCTGCGCCTTTTTTCACGTCTTCCTTGAGCTTCTTCGCCTGCGCTTCGGCCGCGGCGACGTCGTCAGTCTCCAGTTCCACGTTCCACTCGTCTATGCTGGCCTGGACGACGTGCGAATGCGCCCTGTGTATGATGGCGTCGATTTGCCCTGAAAGCTGGGCATAGTAGTCATGGTCCACGGGAAGGAAAAGCGAGTCTGCAGGCGGCGCACGCTTTTTCGCCATGAAAATCGGCATGCCTGAGTGTATGCCGACTGCCCGCCCTGGATAATTGACCGTGCTGACGACGCCGGAATCCGCGGTCCTGCCGCTGTACACGCAGACAACGATTATCTTGTCTTTCATCATCGGCCTGCGCTTCTCCTCGGCCTGGGCGAAGAAGTAATCCATGTCGAGATGAAGGAACACGTTTATACGTCGTGGGGAAGGATTATTTATCTTGCGTTCGGTATCTGCCCATGGACGTGCTCTCGAAGCTGGCCAGCGCGCTTGGCCTTGGCAAAAAGGCCTTTACCCTGGCCCGCTTCCAGGATCCGCTCGGCAACTTCGTCATCTCATGCCCTTCGGGCTGGCACATAGACAGCGACGTGGCCGTAGTCGATGGCGCGTACACGATTTCCTTCGCGTCGCCGGACGGAAAGAGCGCCTTCAACATCCACGTGGATGCCGGGCTTAAGAAGGGGTTTGATTTCGCCGCCTACGCGAAAAATGAGCTGGAAAGCCCGGCTTCCGGCGTATATACGGCTGTGAAAAAAGGGAAATTCAGGGAAATGCCGTCATATGACAGGGAATACCGCTACCGGTCGTCCGGCCGCGATTATTTCGCCGGCGGTTCCATGTTCTTCACCGGCCGCGCCGTCTTCTCAATCTCATGGAACGCGCCGGAAAGCGAGCGTAAAACGATGGAAAAAGCGTTCCGCGAGATGCTGGCGAGCGTCATAATCCTGCCCGGCATGATGTTCCGGAGCGGTAAAGTTTAATAGAGCGACGGGCAACAACCTTCAAGGTGGAAAACTGAAAAAGACGGTAGATGTGTGCGCCAACTGCGGCAAGGTGTCCCACGAGGACAAGGAGGACTTCGTGTGCAGCGCGTGCGGCTCAAACGTCTGCGTCGTCCTCCCCATGGCCATGTTCAGGCAGATGGTGAAGTCAGGCCTGGCAAAAGAATGAGCGTTTTAAAGCGCGAAACGTAGCCAGAAAACTTTTTATACTATGCGGTAAATAGCAGGGATATGGAGGACACGATCGAGGTCTGCTCCGGCTGCGGGAAAATGCCCAGGCCAATCGACCAGGTCGTGGGTTCTTTCGTGTGCTCTCGCTGCGGCAACAGGACGACCATACATGTGAGCGCCGATAACTACGAGAAGGTCGTGTCCGAGCTGGACCGGCAGTTCCATGAACGCATTTTGAAGGAAAAGGCCGCTGCAGTCTCCAAGGAGCCGATAACCGTTTCCAAGCCAGGGAAACCGGCTGCCAAGGCGTCGAA
>CAZYGF010000042.1:0-6400 GCA_964647575.1 Microcaldota archaeon | reverse complement strand
ATCGAGCTCTCCAACCTCATGATCTCGTTCCTCATCGTGGTCTTCATCCTCGGGCTTTTCATCGTCGGCAAGGCAGTGGCAGTGTCCTACACCGGCGGTACCGCCACAAGCCCGTCACAGGCCGCCATCGGCTACATGCGCGACGTGGTGCAGTACAGCGTCTTCCAGGGCATGTACGACGTATACCAGATACAGGCGTGCACGTCCGTCCTCAGCACCCTGAGCAGGAGAATCGGCGAGTACGTGCTCACGCAGACCTACAAGCTCTTCCCAGGCCTCGACACGTTCGTGTCCATCACCAACGTCCTGTCCATGGGGCTGGTTGCTGTCTATGGCAGCCTCTCGGCCCAGATAACGCTGCTCTATCTGATTGACGGCACCATGGAGAAGCTCATACTGCCGGCGGGGCTGATATTGCGGTTCTTCCCGCCCACCCGCGATGCAGGCGCATTCCTCATATCCCTGGCCTTCGGGTTCTACATAATCTTCCCCACCACCTTCCTGATAAACAAGCAGATATTCGAGGAAATCGGAGGCAAGCCATATCCATCCCAAACGGTGGCCGTGGGCTACCTGTGCGGCGGCAGCTACCTGGTCTGGGGCATCCTGCTGAACCCGGCCAACATACTATTCAGCAACATACCCGGCGGCAAGGTCGTGGGCACGTTCCTAGCCCAGCTGGTATCGGAGAGCACCATCCAGGCGACGTATATGTCTTATTTCATGCCGGTGATGCAGAATATCGCCGCCCTGTCATTGCTGGCCCTTTTCATGCCGGCCCTTTCCCTGGTGGTGACCCTGGCGTTCATAAACGCAATGACGAAATTCATAGTATCCAAGGTGTGACATGGCAGAAATCATATCCACGATGTGGGGCAGCTGGGTCTGGTTCGCGGGCGTTGCGCTCGGCCTAGTCACAACCCTGGCCACCCTGGTCTACGTCCTGTCCAACCTCCTCATGAACGAGAAGATGAAGACCTGGGCGAAGATGGAGCTGGTGGAGATATTCTACTCGGCGGTGATAATCTGCATAGGCATAGGCGGCATAACCACCATGGACAGCGTGGTCCAGGGCGCCCTTGGCGTTTCCAACGCCGCCGGGACTGCCGGTGCCCCATCGACCTGCTATCTCCAGGGCGCCACCTACGCCTGGGTGCCCGTCAGCCTGAACAACGTAAAGCAATACAGATGCATGGACATCTGCGGCCCGCTCATCGCGTCAAAGGACCTTTCGGTATACAACGGCATCTCTTCCTGCCACATGCGGCTCGGCATCTGGTACCTCCGGGAGACGTTCGACGAGGCCAAGGACTTCGCGTTCGACATCTACATCAGCTACATCGGGACCTCCATGCTGGCCGAATTCACCATAAACATAGAGTACTTCACCGAATACGCAGGATTCTTCACGTTCACGCCCTGGAGGGGCTTCGTCACCATGGGGAACACCGTGAAGCAGCTGTGCTTCGACTGGGCCTCGAAGATCATGATGCTGTGCAAGTTCCAGGAGGTCCTGCTCCGCTACATAGCCGTGGCGCTTTTCCCGGCGCTCTTCGTCATCGGCGCCCTCCTCCGGACATTCACGTTCACGCGCAGGCTCGGCGGCCTTCTGCTCGCCATGGCCATAGCGCTTTATTTCATCTTCCCGGCTTTCTACGCGTTCGGCGCGCTCGTGATGCTGGACCTCAAGGGCAAGGCGTACGACGGCTGGATGGCCAACACCAAGGCCAATCCCAACCAGATAAAAGACCCGCCCATCGCCAATACAATGTACATAAACGACAAAATCCCCATGATCGGCGGCACGGTCACCAGCCAGGAGATGAAGGACCAGCTCTCCCAGGACGAGGGGCTCGAGGATGCCACCTGGCAGAGCAAGGCTGAGCAGGGCGGGGCCGGCGGCATCATGCCCAGGCTGGGCGACCTGTCCGCGGCACCCAAAACCGTCAGCGACGACGAGGCAAAAGCCACGCTCCAGAAGGCCTATGACAAGGCCGTGGCCTGGAAGGACACCATGTCCAAGGAAGGCAAGTACGACCGTTTCATCACCAGCGCCTGGAAGGAGAACGGGCCGCTGGATGCGCTGTCAAGGATAACCTTCTGGTCGCTGTTCTTCGGCCTTTTCGGCATAATCGGCACCATAGGAGTCATACGCTCGCTTTCAATAACGTTCGGGGGAGACATAGAGATAGCTGGTCTTACGAGGCTGATATAGATGGAGATGCGCACCGCGGTCCCGGCCTTCGTTTTCATCGCCCTAGCCGCGCTCATCCTGCTCGCCCCCCTGGCGTTCGCCCAGCAGTCCGACCCGCCCCTGAAAACAGGCTTCGACAAGCTGGTCGGAGCCCTGGACAAGCAGAAGGAAGATTTCGTCTACGGTGCCAGCTCATTCGGCAGGACCGTCGGCGCAGTGCCCAAAAACCTGCTGGATGCGTTCGGCAAGAGCACCTGCGACGACCCCTGGGCCCTGAGCGGAACGAAGGGCTCCAATCCGGCCATAGGCCTCTGGTTAGCCCCTGCCCTTGTCGTCGGCATAATAGTGATGATGGGCGTGGGCGTCATCTACATGCTCGGCCAGTTCTTCGGCTCGCCGAACCTCATAGCGCTTGCCAAGGACGAGGCGTTCCAGACAGGGCTCACGTTCCTGCGGGTCGTATTCATCATGGGGTCGCTCCTGACCGCGAACCTGTGGTACTCGCTCACCTCGCCCACCACCGACCGGATATACGCGCAAAACCCGCAGATGATAGACGCATCCATGGCGTTCGCCAGGCTCATGGTCAGCGACATGACAACCCACTACAGCATGCTTGTGATGTACAACACCGTCATACACACCATCTACTCGTCCACCATGTGGATAGGCGTCACCTGGCGCACCATGTACTCCATCAACCTGGGGCCGGTGCTCAAGCCCATCATAGACGTGGTAGGCACGTCCCTGCAGTTCCTGTCACTGGGGATGACCGAGTGGCTGCTGCACATCATCACCCTGTGCATGATAAAGAAATACATGTGGAGCTTCTTCATACCCATAGGCATGCTGCTGCGCGCGTTCCCCTACACCCGCGGCGCCGGCGAGGCCCTGCTGGCGCTCGCGTTCTCGCTGGTGATATTCTACCCGTTCATGTTCCTTTTCAGCTACGAGGCCCACAAGATACTCATGTACAACCTGGTGGATGCCAAGAGCGCCATGGGCAACTTCATCAACCACAGCGGCATACTGACCATCTTCGGGCCGGCGCTGGTCATCATGTTCCTCATGGCAGGCGTGTTCATGCCGTTCTTCCTGGGCGGGGCCCTGACGCTGGCGTTCGAGCTTATAAAAGGCGCCGTCTATTACATAGTGATAATGAGCGTCTTCCTGCCCTTCCTGAATATCTTCATCACGCTCACGTCCGCCAAGGAGGTCGCGAAGTTCTTCAACGTTGACGTGAACTTCATGTCGTTCCTGAAGATAATATGATGTGAATTGCCATGACCGCTATAACCGATCTTGTTGTCAAGGCGGGGTGCATAGTCTCACCGGGCGGTGCGGGGTGCCCGGCGGTTTCGCCCGGCCTATGGGACTGGGCGGCCCTGTCTGGCGCGGCCGTGGCAGTGTCCGGCGTCATCCTCGCGTTCCTCTACGCCTGGGCCGTGCTTTTCCGCAACTCGCCCATGGAAGCCTACGTGCGGCAGGAGGTGTACGAGGTGGTGGTGTCAGGCATCCTCGTCATCTTCATAATCGGCCTGGTCGGCGCCATGGGCAGCCTCGCCGTGGGCGACTTCCTTCCGGACCAGCTGCTGCCAGCGGACGTGGACTCCCACACCAACGTCTATGTGGCCACGGCCAAATACTACGCGCGCGTGACCAGCGACATGGAGGGCTGGCTCAACCTGAACTATTTCATGAACATCGTCATAGACCAGATGGCTTCGGTGACGCCCTATGCGCGGCCGCTGGGCGTGGGGCTCGTGGCATCGCCCATGGCAGGCTTCGCCTCGCCCATAAAGCAGGTGCTGTACAACATGAGCGTCGGGCTGTCGGTCGCCTACATAATCAACGTCGCCCAGCTCTACGTATACGTGTTCGCGCTGCAGGGATTCCTGAAATACTACCTGCCGCTTGGCATACTCTTCCGGTGCTTCACGCCCACCCGCAGGCTGGGCGGCACGCTCATAGGGATTGCGGTGGCGTTCCTGTTCGTGTTCCCCGGCCTCAGCGTAATCACCTACAGCATGCTCTACTGCAAGGCAGGCGGCCCCCTCGTGACGTTCACCAACCTCATGGGCTACTACATCTCCGACCAGGGCAGTTTCGCTGACTTCGTCTCGGCTTTCTTCAAAAGCAACTTCACGACGACCGGCTCAGGCAGCGTCGGCATCATAGACCTGGTGACCGGCACATTCGGCCTCTTCTTCGGCGCGCTCCAGGGGATGATTGGCACCGCGTTCCTCATATTCCTCCTTATCCCGACGTCCATCGTCAGCCTGGCATTCGTGCTGGGCTTCGTTGTGCCCGCCTTCAACGTAATCGTGTTCACCGAGGCCGCCAAGGGGCTGGCCAGGAGCTTCGGCGAGGAAGTGGACATAAGCGCGCTCACGAGGCTGATATGATATGGCAGACAACCGCATACTGCTCCTGGTTATCATCGCGCTGCTGACGGCAGCCGTGTCAGCCCAATCGCCATTCACCTCAAGCGCCTATGGCGGCCCGTACGGCGACTGGCAGACGATTTCCATAGCCGCCGCCGCGCTTTCCATTGTCGGCGCCACCCTGCTCATCATGCTCTCGCGGCTCTTCGGGCTGCGCAACCTGGAGCAGATATCCAAGACCGAGTTCGTCTACGCCGCGTCCACCGTCCTCATAGTCATGCTGGTGCTGGGCATCGTCCAGTACGGCGAGTGGTACCTGGCCAATCCATCGTCCAGCGTCGTCAGGGCCATGTACCTCTCCTCGTTCGGCTGCCCCCCCACCACCGCAGTTTCGTTCCCCAACCAGAATACGCTCATAGACTGGATGAAGCTCTACATGGAGACATCCACCCTGTGCGTGCAGCGGTTCATGAACGTGCTCTACGCGATCTCGGTGCCCATCGAGGCCTGCACTTCGGTCTACATGGAGATATTCATGTCCGAGCACGCGTCAGGATTCGCATGCAAGTGGGTGGCCGAGCGGATAACCAACACGACCCAGTCATTCTCATTCTACATGTACGCCTTCTTCCTCATAGAGCACATCCTGAATTTCGTGAAATACTACGGGGGCTTCTTCTTCTCCATAGGCGTGGCCCTGCGCGCCTTCCCGCCCACCCGCGGCGCAGGCGCATACCTCATGGCCATGTCATTCGGGCTGTATTTCGTGCTGCCGTTCAGCTACATCCTCATCGCGACCACGTCCCTGCCCTATGTCCAGTCAGAGCTCCTCGTCAGCCAGTCCTGCAGCTCGCTAGGCCCCAGCATGGGCGACAGCCTGTGCATCCTGCCCTCCATCGACAAGGACGTCAAGGCCTACGAGTGCGAAGGGGCGGCGGCGTCCAACGCGTTCAGCATACCCGGCCGCCTCCGCGCCTATTCCTCGGTGATAGGCAGCCTGCTGACCGGGCCGAACCCGAAGGTCTTCAGCCTGGGCCAGCATCTCGTATCCGCCATCTGCCTCCTGCCCATGATTGCCCTGGTCATACTCATGACGTTCGTGCTGAACACGACGAACCTGTTCGGCGGCAACATCCCGGAGATAGGCCGCGGGCTGGTAAAGCTTATCTGAGCCGCCGCTACCCTCTGTTTCCGGTCATCCCCCAATCATTATAAACACTATCCGCCTCTATAGTATTATGAGACTTATCTCTATACCGGTCCTGCTTTTGGCCTTCTTGTCACTCGTTGGTGTGTCGTTTTCCCTGACGACTGTGTCAAGCTGCATGAATATAACCAGCGCAGACACATACCAGCTCAATACGAACGTCATCGGGGTCCAGTCCATCACCTTCAATCCATGCGTCTGGATTACCGCATCGAATGTCATCCTTGACTGCGCCGGCTACAATTTCACAAGCAATGACACCCATGAAAACAGCATCAGTGCCGTCCTCGTCAGCGGCGCGATAAGCAACGTCACGGTCACTGGCTGCGGCGTCTCAGGCTACCGCGATGCCATCGATGCGCGGAGCCTCGGAGGCTCACCGTCCAACGTGGTCTTCGTCAACAACACCGCCCGCAACATCTCCGACTGCGCGTTCCGCATAGATGACGACTACGCCGGCAATACCATAGCCAACAACACCGCCTATGACCGCTCAATCTGCATCTACGATTCGTCCAACAACAACATCACCGGCAACGCCCAGTTCAACTCAGGAGCCATAGCCGCCTCTGCTGGCATCACCGTCTGGGGCGGCACCTGTGACAATAACACCAT
>CAZYGF010000041.1:0-6544 GCA_964647575.1 Microcaldota archaeon | reverse complement strand
TTTTTTAACCAGACCTATGTATTTAAAAGAGATTCATGAGAAATAGTGTATGGTATAAAATGTATTTATGGGGTGTATATTATGCCAGATGAACAAAATTTGTCTAAAATAATGGCGGACTTCATGACCAATAAGGATAACGGCTACCACCTTGATATCAACGCAACCAGAAAGCTCAACGCCGACATCCCGAATCCAACCGGCATTGAGAGAAAAGTCTATACCAACGGGTCAACCTATGTCTGTGCGCAAACAGACAACAAAACCTTCATAGCGTTCAACAAGGCCCACGAGAAGGAAGTACCGACAAAACAATGGATTTTGGAAGGCCCCCGCGGCGGAAGGGTGAATATCACTCCGGAGAACAATACGCCACCTGCGCTGAAAGAGAGGATGAAACTAATCTTCCAGGACAATAACTTCATTTCGATGGTCAGTGCAAAAGGCGCTGAGAAGTTAAAGTCCTAGGCAGTCAAAGCCTCCGGCCTAGCCTCTTTTCAATTTTTTACATAAAAAACAACACCTTTTTATATATTTCCACTTATATACCTAGTGTGACGGTTAGACCGGTATTTCGCTTGGAGAAAATGGCCGGAAAAGAGGCAGGGCGGCCAATCATCCCAGGCTTGGCGAAAGTGTTTTTCACGGGGATGGCAGCCATTACCCCGATGTTCACTGCAGCCACGGGAACCCCTACGATATCGCCCGACCGGCAAGCTGCGTCGAGGACTGCCGAGGCCCCCCTTACCGATGTGCTGTCCCTCCGCCATGCGAATCCCGGAAAGATTACCGTGGAACAGTTTATGCAGTCCTACACCGGCCCAAAAACCGAGCGCATCCTTGATACGAACGTGGAAGTGGACCACCCGGATTCCTCGCTGCGGCAGATGGCCGCGGCATATAAAGCCATCGAAAGCCGCTCCGGCCGCGGAGGGCTCGTGCACACCTGCACCCTCGTGGACGAAAGCGACACGTTCTCCGTAACCACTGACCCGCGGAAAGGGACGATGCGCGTGAGCCTGAAATTCAAAAAGGAAAATGACCGATACAAGGTCCAGGTCCCAGGCACGCGCAGCTTCGACGCCAGCGGCTTCGTCCGCCTTGTCCGGCGCCTTCCGGAGGGCAAGAACTGGTCGGCGACCCGGATTTTCCTGGACAAGATACCGGGCACCGACATCAGGTCCGTCATATTCCTTCCCATGGATTCCCAGGGGCGCGCGGTGACCGCGGTGGGAAACGGCACCTACCACGCCTACACGCTGATATACTATTCCGGATGCGTAACTGAGGTCAAGCCAACCCTGATTCATGACAAGGGCGATGTCTATTCCATTCCCGTAGCCGGCGAGAAGAAGTGATTTAAACAGTCAGCCCGCATCCTGTTTATGCAGCCCTGCCACGCCGCACTTCTGTTTCTTGCTGTATTGGCCATCGCCGGCTGCGCACAGCAATCCGCCACTGGCCGCGTGGATGCTGTGGATTGCAGGCTGGACGACCAGAGGTACGAAAATGGCGTCGGCATGGATACGACGCGGCTGGCCGAGCTGCAGGACGAGCTGCTGTGGTGCATCGAAAACAACCGCACCTTCGACAACGGCCGCGCGCTCGCGCTTCTCGATTCGTTCTGGCCGGAAACCCAGACGGGCATAGGAGCGCTGGACAACGCCAACCCGGTCCTCTCCAACAACCTCGCCATAAGGAGCGACCTCATCCGCATGCTGGTGATGCAGCGGAAGGACGCGTCGTACGTGCCGGACTTCGCCCCGGTGCTGGCGAAAATGCGGCAATACGGCTTCCAGTCAGGCGGCTACCTGACCTGGTACGAGGGCAGCGGCTACCTGGTCTATACGCTGGCTGCCGTGAAGCAGGCAAACCTGCATTTCTACAATGTGCAGATGCGCGATTTCGAAAATACGTCGGAACGATGGCTCAGCGATTTCGCGCTTCCTGACGGCACGCTCGCGCCCATGGGCGACACCGCGCTGGGTTCGGCCTACGCGGCTCCGAAAAGCGGCGTCCCGGACCGCATCGTTTATACCAGCCACGAAACAGCGGTATTCTTCGACAACGGGACCGGCTACCTGCTTTTCAGGCATCCGCTGGGCAACATCGCGCCCGCAAGCGCCATACGGAACGACCTGCACACGCAGTTCGACTTCGGCTCGGTCTGGCTGTGGTACAACGGCACGTGGAGGATACGGCCCGTCGGCTATCCGGGCTATTCAATGAAGGTTGCTGAAAACCTTGACGACAAGTTTAGCTACAACATCCAGTCCGCGGACCGCATCGGCGGCGACTTCATCCAGGCTGATTTCAACCGGCTCGACGCCCTGCGCTATGCACGTTCGTGGAGGGCCGGAACCGCTGCCACCCTGCCGCAGGGCCCGGTGCAGAGGCAGGAATACGCAGACCGCTACGAGCTCGCCTTCTCCTACGCGCTCAACACCGGCGCAGGCGCCGCATACGATAATTATTCAAGGAAAATCATATTGTACAAGGGCCTGGAGAGGATGGAGATCACCGATTACAACCCTGCGAACGCCTCATCCTACCTGATGGTTTCGGACGACGTGGACGTGACGTCCTCGTCCGTCGTATCGTGCAACAATGATGGCAAATGGTCGCCTGCATGGGGCAGCGTGGAGAGCTCGAAACGCTGCGCTATCGGCCCAGGTTCAGTCATTGGTTATTCCGTGGAGTGGCAATAGGGGATTAAAACTATTCCATAAGGAATTAGCCCATGCTTGAAATAGAACGTATCGGGCGGACGAGGAAACAGCTCGGCCTCACGCAGAAGGAGCTCGCTGCGCTTGCCGGCGTCTCCCAGTCGCTCATAGCGAAGATAGAATCAGGGAAAATCGACCCTGCCTACTCTAAGGTAATGCACATCCTGGCAGCGCTTGAAAGCAGGCAGAAGAAGGGCAGCAAGACAGCCGAGCAGATAATGACCACCGGCCTGATTTCAGTGAGCCCGTCAGATCCGCTTCAGAAGGCCATAGCGCTCATGCGCTCAAAGGACATATCGCAGATGCCTGTCTTCGATTCGGGGAAATGCGTCGGCAGCCTGTCGGACAGCATGATCGTGGACCTGATGGCGAGCAAGGGCGAGGGGATACGCGCGGTGAAGGTCGGCGATGTCATGGCCGAGAGCTACCCGGTCATCCCGGCGAATTCGCTCGTGGAAGTCGTCACAGGCCTGCTCCAGCACTACCGCGCTGTGCTCATCGAGAAGGACGGCAAAATCAGCGGGATAATCACGAAAGCAGACCTGTTGAAAGCTATTTAGCCGTATGTGCCTGTGGCCGCTATCTTCTGCCGGCCAGCTATGCGGTTTTCATCCTGCGCCATGGCATCCCGGCTGACTAATCGAGCCAAAGGCGCGAACCTCAGCAGGTGCTTTACCTTCCTCCTCCTTACCTCTTTGCATACAGCACCGTTTGCATCTGCGAGGCGGTGCATGCCTGTCAATCCTTTCGCATCTATGATGCCCTGGACGTGCTTCACGAACCGGCCCTCCTCCATCTTCTTCAATGACGGCTTCCCTACTCCCTTGCTGCCGAATCCAGCTTCCGCCAGCCAGCCATTGTCCCGCAGGAACTTGAATGCCCCCCACATCTCCAGGCTAAGCCCTGTTTTTGTAATTATGCCCTTCCTCTCGGCCTTCTCCCTGATTTTTGCGATTGCCCCTTCCTTGCCGAAGCTGCCCCAATACGGTTCTTTCAGCTTCAGCTGCCCCAGCGTGCCATCCTTCTCCAGCCACTCCAGCAGCACCCTGGCGCCTGCTTTTCTGAAATCCCATCCAGTCTTTAGATGCTCGGCCTTCTTCAGTGCCTTTGCGGCCTTCAATCTCCCTTCCTTGTCGAGGAGGGCCCATCTGCCGAACCTGTATTCAAGCGGCAGCCTCTTGAGGAGCTCCCTTCTCAAGAGCACATTGTAAAAGAGCTCATTGAACAGCCTCAGTTCCTCTCTCCCCATCATGTCTTCCTGCACTATCTTCTCCATGGCATAGGCGACCATCTCCGCTGGTTTCAGCCGTCGCCAGTCCTCTTCGGTTTCTTGCCTGAAACCGATTTTCTCGAGAAGCCTTCTGTCCCTCACAATCCCGTAAATAATCCCCTTCTTCAGGAAAAATGCGCTTTCGGTCTCTATGCCCTCCTTGCCCATCCCAATTTTCACCAGGGCCACTACGTCGTCCTTTTTCCTTGTACGCAGTGCCTTCTCTAATGCGGATTCCAGTTGCTCCCACACGCTCCTGCGTTTCAGTTCGGCAGCGCATTCAGGGAACTGCGCCTCGAATTCTTCCCTTGTTTTTATATCCTTACAAAGCATTGCCTCCCGTGCGTTAATTAGGACCGAGGCATCATCCTCGATTCCGTGCTGCGCTCCGTCGCCATTGGTGAACTCCACCCTCAGGCCGTATGTCCGCTCAAGCCTGGCGTAATAAGCTTTGTCGTCGGCAATCTGCGCTGCCTTCGCTTCTGGGCTGCAAACAGGCCCTTCTTCCTCCCCAGGCGGCCGGGCACTGCCATCTACGCCTTCAAATAGCGTTTCTGAAGGGATGCTGGAGAAGCCATCTTCCAGGTCATCAGCCGCACACCTATCCGACATATCCCGGTCTGGAGATGCGCCAGCGCGGCGTTCTTTCACTATGGTTTCATTCTTAGGAACAGGAAATTCTTTTTCAGGCATTTTGCATGCCAGGGCTCCGCCTTTCCCTGCGCAGGCAACCCCGTTTTTGCCGGGTCTTAATTGCCTCTGGGCGACAAGTTCTGGCATACTGGTAAAACCATTAATGGCTACATCTTTTAAACGTTTCAGAACGTACCCCGGCATGGCGTGCTTTCCTGTTAAAAACACCCCAGTGCATCATCTCCATGATGCTATCCGAATTATCCTATCTTTCAAAGTCACCAGGCACAGGCGGCAGCCTGAAGAATGCGCCGGACGACTTCGTAGTCGAGGAAATCCTGGAGGACGGCACGGTGCTGGAGCTGGACAGGCCGTTCTCGCGCGGGGATGAGCCCGGCAGGTTCGTGCATTTTGCCCTGCAGAAGCGGGGCTGGTCCACCTCGTCGGCGCTGCTGGAGATCGCAAAACGCCTGGGCATGAGCCAGAGGCATTTCAACTCCGCCGGCATGAAGGACAAAACGTCAATATCCACGCAGCTTGCATCAGCAGAAGGCGCGCAAAAGGATGCGCTCCTTGCCCTGGCTGTGAAGGACATCCGAATATTGGGCGCCTGGGGCGCAAAAGACAGGGTGAAGCTGGGCGCGCTCCTGGGCAACAGATTCACCATCCGCCTGAGGGGCATGGCAGATGACTCAGACGGCCGTGTCAGCCGCGTATCAGCCGAACTGGACGGCCGATTCCCTAATTATTTCGGCGAACAGAGGTTCGGCTCGGCCAGGAAGAACACGCATAAAATCGGGGAGAAATTGCTGCAGGGGAAGTTCGAAGACGCGGTGCGCATGTTCCTGTGCGGGAACGAGGGCGAAGGCAATGCGCTGGCCATGGAGGCGAGGAAGGAACTGGCAGCCACCGGCGACCATGCGGCCGCGCTCAAGACGTTCCCGAAGCACCTGCGCCTGGAGCGCTCGATGCTCGCGCACCTCGCAGCGCAGCCGGACGACCACACCGGCGCGCTCAGGCGCCTGCCGCGCAACATCCTGCTCCTTTTCATACACGCGTTCCAGTCGCACATGTTCAACCTGCTCTTATCCGAGCGCATCGCAGAAGGGCCGGAGCTGGAGAAAGGCGAATACTACTGCGGGGAAACGCTCGGTTTCCCGGACATATCAAAGGCAGAGGCAGAGGGCTGGATAACCACGAAGCTCATAGGATACGACACGCCCGTTAACGGGCGCGAGCAGGCGATGCTCGACCGCCTGGGCATGGCGCGGGACGCGTTCCGCATGAAGGCGCTGCCTGAAATAGCGTCAAAAGGCGCGTACCGCACGCTTCTCGCCCCTATGAAAGATTTTAATTTCCAGAAGGATACGTTCAGGTTCGCGCTGCCCGCGGGCGCATACGCCACGGTCGCATTGCGCGAGTTCATGGACAGTAAACGGTGATGATTTGGAAGAGGAAAAGATAAAGTTCGCGACGACGAAAAGCGTTTTCTACAACCCTGAGATGCGCTTCTGCAGGAGCATGTCATCGCTGGCAGTCGGCGCCATAGAGGAGCCGCTGGAACTGGTGGATGCATTCTGCGCCAGCGGCATCCGCGGCATACGGTATGCCAAAGAGAATCGCAATGTCCGCCGCATCACGTTCATAGACATAGACCAGGCGGCAGTCACGCTGGCTAAAAAGAACGCGAAGGCGAACAAGCTGAAGGCTGAAGCGAAAAAAGGCAACGTTTCGAGGCTGGCGTTCGAGACTGCCGCCGACTTCCTGGAGATAGACCCGTTCGGCACGCCCAGCCCGTACCTCATCGATTCGTTCCGCTTCTTCAACCCGAAAAAGAGCGCGTATCTTTCCGCAACGGCAACGGACGTCGCGGTGCTGTGCGGCGGGAAGGCCGCGCCGTGCATGAAAAATTATC
>CAZYGF010000040.1:0-6579 GCA_964647575.1 Microcaldota archaeon | reverse complement strand
CATGTTTGCTTGGACAGTATGTGTGGAGTTTATGCGTCTCCCGGCCCAGAACCCCGCGATACTCTCCGACAGAACCGCGCACGGAGCGCCGCGAACGCTTGACGCCCCCAGCGGCGAGCCTCGTCGGTTGCTGCAGTCGCCCCGGGATGGGCATTCGTAGTTGGGACCCCGCTGGAAGCGGTGATGGCGGGTGATGGTACGTGGGTCGGATTAAGGCAACGGACGCATAAACTGCACTGTCTTTGCCCATTCAGCACGAGCTTCCCAGAGCCAGAAAACGCTCATTTGCGCCCCCAGGTCTGACGAGCGGGTGTCCATTTGCAGTGGGTGCGTGATTCTCAGCATACTCAAGGTTTATATACCTGGACACATTACTAACCGGTATGGCACGAGACCAGGCAGGCGATAGGCATTGGGCAATAGGAATACTCCGAACCGAAATCCAGGAGCGGCCTGTGCGCTTGGCGGTGTTTGTGCTGTTTGTCGTTGCGGTCTCGTCCCTCATCCCTTATGCCGACGTCCACGCCCCAGATGGAGCGGTGGTGAGGCATGCGGAGAGCTACCAACAACCGATTCACACAGATTGCGCTGACGCATATCCAGGCAACAGCACCGTATTAAATTCAGAAAACCAGTCGGGCGACGCGTGCACCGGGACGGGTCAATTAAGAAGCCTGCCCGGGGACACGCTTCAGAGCTGGCTCTACGCTGAGCGCGGGTCGAGTGCGCCTCCGGGAGAGACCTGGATTTGTCCAGGATGCGTGCAGGGCTACCCCTTCCGGTGAACGGCATCACGCTTCAGCCCCGGTTGGCTCGCCACATGGCTGCTTGCCGCGTTTAGCGCCATGCTGAAGGCGTTTTCCAGCATTTTGAAGGTAAAGGGATTCTTAAACACAGGCAGCTGCGTCAAGCGGCCCGTGCGCGCGAATTCGCCTCATTCTCCAAGCTAAGCCCGCCTTTTTCCGTTAACCGAATAACTCGCAGTTTCCCGTTCTTTATGATTTGGATCTGCTCCTGAATGAGCCCTTTGCCAACCAGCGCGTCTTTTGCTTTTTGCCCCTGGCGCACGCTAAGGCGCAAGCGCCGATAGCGCTCGGCGACGCCGCTATCTGGGAACCCGGCCACGTCTTGCAGAAATGACTGCTCCAAAACGCTACCAGACTCGACGGAAATCGAACGGGGGGCAGGGCTGGCAGTCGTCTGAACCAGGGCCTCGGCGACCGAAGGCTGGAACGAGCCATCAGAACCAGGTTCTGTCAACGCGTGCATGTGTGTCCGCACCATGGTGTCGGTCACCGTGCCTTTTCGAATCGCGAACTCGGGCACCCGGATTTTGAACGGCTTGACGGACCGGCCTTGCAGCCGCACGACAGCTTCGCCGATCTGCAGCTCTACTAACGCGCCCTTCTCCTCATCCGGCAGCATCATCGCCTGGTTCATCGCGGCCACGTCCGCGCGGTGGGTCGCATTGAAGCAGATGGCCGCATAGGTGTTGGCAAGGGCGAAGGGGCTAATCGTCGACGGCATTTGATCCAGGAAGACGATCGAAGTGCCGAATTCGCGGATTTCGCGAAAGGCCAATTCCACGGGGCTCTGTCCGCCGAGCAGATTGTGCCGCTCCCCTGACAACACGTGGTGCGCCTCCTCGATTAGCACACAGCTCTGGAATACCTCTCGCTGGGATTCATTCATGCGCAGGGCGTGCTGGTAAAGCAGGATGATCTGCGCCACGAAAACCTTGTCGCTCTGGGTCAGCGCATCGAGCTCCAAGATGGCCGAGCGGTCGAAGAGCCGGTTCAAACGGCGATCCGCCTGATTGACCAGTGTATCCATCTCACCGAAACACAGGCTGGCTAGCGCCCGCAGCGCCGAGGAGAGCCAGGCAGCCTCGCGGCCCACAACCGGCCGCTTTTTGAGGACTTCGAGTACGTCGCGAAACGTCGGCCAGCGGCTTGGCGCGCCATCGTAGACGCCTGCTGCGCCATACACCTGATCGATCGCCTCTTGCAGCAGGTATGCCACGCCGTCGCCGAGCAAGTAGGCATGCGCCACGACGCTGATCAGCTTCTTGAGCCAGGTCTGGGGCGGTGTTCCCGTCGGTGGAATCAACGGATTGAAGGACAACGGCGATACGTCACGTCCGACCGTGTAGACGGCCATGCTTTCGAACCCGGGCAGGGCCAACAGGTCGCGGTAGCTACGCTTCCAGTCCAGGACGAGCACGACTTTGCCCTTGGCGAGCAGCTCCTGCACAACTAGGAATCCGAGATTCGTTTTCCCGGCGCCACTGCGGCCGAAGATGCCGACGTGCTGCGTCCACTCGTTTTCGCGCAGGCCAAACGGGTAGAGACTCCGGCCATTAAACGTCACGGTTCCAAGGCGGTATTCGCCGTCCGCGTCTACCGCCCGGGGTGGAAGTAACCCCGGTCCCAGCGCCTCAAGGGTGCCATGAAAGTGCTGCGCGGCCAGGATCTCCAGGTACTCGTGAATCTGCGTCTTCCCAGTCTCGTTCTCGATGACGTACGCCACCCAGATGCGTTCGGCCTGAGCGCCAATGACCGGCTTGAGCTGCCGACACAGGTCGCGGACGCGCATGGACTTGCTGGACTCACGCTCCGCCATAGCTACCTCCTGTCAGATAGTTCATGCGACGCTTCGTATCGTCGGCTTCCTGGCGTTCGGTGACCACGGTCCCACGCAGCTCCTGCGTGTCGCGCCAGAGGGCCACTTCGAGCGCCCGCTTCTGCTTTTCCAGGTCGAGGATCGCCCGTTCGACGTCGTTCAGTTCGCCGGTTTCCACGGTGAAGGCCGTGTGAAGGCGCAGCGGCCGACGCTCCATCAACTCCCCGAGACGCCAACCGATGTCGGCGAGCTGCCGCCGGGCAAGAGCTCGTCGCTCCTCGATCAAGAACGTCAAATGGCGAGCGATGATGTCGTGCGCGCTGACTTGGTGGCCAAACACCCACGCCACCGGATCAGCTGCGCTGGAATAGGTAGCCGCGGGTCGTGCGCTGGTGAGAAACTGGTCGACCCGTTTCAGGTAGCGCTCCTGCGGGCTCAATTGAACGTCCGCATCCTCGATAATGCGCCACTTCGGTGGGAGTACGCGATAATTCCCGATTGTCCGGTAGTGTAGGTGCGTGGTCATGGTGTCACTCTCCAGGGACAAAGGGAGAGTCCAGACCTTTATAAATGTTACGGTTCGGATCCTTCCGCAGAGTCTGTTCGCCCTCGCCTCTTTGCCGTCGGCGCAGTCAACAGGTAATCGGTGCCGCGGAGCCACGTTTGCTTGTGTGGCGGCTCCCCGATGTCGGCTTGATGGCAAAGCGAGCGCGATGCGCGGTTGCCCAAGGCGATGCAGGAGCGTTCTCGTCCTTCGTCACCGATCGCCGGCCTGCGCTGCCTTGCCGCGCCCGGTGCTTCGCTTGCCTCTCTCATTTCCAATGTTCTGTGCATCGCGTGTCTTGATCCTCAGGCGGCATGTATCCACCGCCTGAAGGTCGGGCGCGATGTCCTTGCTCGGTTGACCGCCTCGCGGAGCATGTTGTCGCGCCTGCTTTCTTGCTTGTGGTGTTCGTTTTCATCGGCACTGGGCTGATCGGCATTATCAGCCTTTCCCCTGCGGGTCGGCTGCGATCGCGGAGGTTCCGCTCGCGCGCCCTCGCCTAAACGCAGATAAAGCCATCGCCCTGATTCGTGCATGAAAACGAACATTTTATCACAAGCAAGACAACAGCAGGAGTTAATCCTGCAACTCCTCGACGCCGTCAACTCAGACGCTGAGTACCGCTTCCTGCAAGCGGAGTTGCGCCGCCTGGCCTCATCTTCAACACTCAAAAAGGAGGTGCACAGAACATGACAACCGAAGAAATGCAAACGCAGCTCGCGGCCTACGCCGACCTGTATGACACGGTCAAGCAACGCGTCAAAGACGACGCCGTCGCCACGGTGATCCTGCAGGAACTTGCCCGGGACGCCCGCGGCAACGCGATACGCGCGGAGCGCGCCGAGCGTCAAGCCGGTCGTGACACTGGTCACGGCGACGCGGCCACACGCAAGCAGCTCGACTGGCTGCGTGACCTCGGAGTTCGGATTCCGCAGGACCTGACGAAGGCTCAGGCCAGCTCCCTGCTGGACGAAGCCCTCGCGCAGAACGCGGCTCGCTAAAGGACTACGCCCCGCGGCCTGCCGCGGCTGCGGGGCGCAAGCGCCACGGAACACGCAGTCCGAAACTGGCCCGCTGCCGTAGACGTAGCGGACAGTAACACATTCAGGCGGCTCGGACGTCCTGGAGGAACCGCGCGGCGATTGGGCCGATCTGGAAACCGGCACGCCTGCGCCCGAGGGGCATGGAAGAGGTTGCGCACCCGGTGACTTGCTGTGCAGATAAGCAGAGAACGGTTTGGCGGTGGTCGCGCATAGCGAGCACGAAGGCCGCCAACGGCGAAGCTGTCGTGCGCAGCTGTGGGGTGGGCAAGGGCACACGCAGGTGCCAGCTGCACGCCCCTTTCATAATAGATGCGGAAACGCGCCCCTCGTGTAGCGAAGAAATCGACGCCCGGTGCTGTCACATAATCCTGTGGCAAGCGCGCCGAGCGTTGTCCTGTTGACGACGCCTTGCTCGCCATCGCTCTTTGTAAGGCGTTCACGAAACACGCCAAGAAACTGCCGGATCTCTGCTGGCGAGCGCAAGCCGACCTTCTTCCCCATATCCTCGGCGAGACCCGCTAGATCGTAGGGGGCAAATCGCCCGGTGCCCTCCACGACAGCGGCGCGCGAACTTAGGAACAGATCTCTGAAAGCTGCCAGAACCGATTCGATGGGAGCTCGGGGCGAGTAAGATAGTAGTAAACAAGCGCGCGCCGCTTCCTGGTAGAACGGCCATCGCGGATCCGTCCTTGGCAAACCAGCAGCATCTGCAAGCTCGTCGTACGCCTCAATAGCATCGCAGCACACGATGGCCTGGCACACGCAAGCCGCGTACGACACTCTCGGCGCCGCCAGCCGTGCCGGGACGAACGGGCCCCCGGGCGCATTCATGAGCTCCTCTGACTCGTCCCAGATTGTGTGAGGCAGGTCCGGCAGTAGGGCGACCAGCGCGCCCGCGACCTCGCGTTCGCCTAGAAGCCCAAGAGCTAGCGTTGCCCTGTTGCGTACCCACTCGGGGACTGAGCTACCTCTGATCTGCCTAAACACGGATGAAACATCACACCAGGGGTGCCTGGCAATGCTAGCGAGAAGGGTCGGAGGAAGCGGACCGTGGCCGCGCATCGCGAATTCTGCAAGCATCTCGGCGTTGTGCGGGTTCTCCTGTCCGATACACTCCCAAGCCCACGTCTCCATGAATTCGTATGGCCCGACTGGCGGCAGGTCGTAGACCAGACGACGGAGAATCTCACTTAAAGCAGCCGCGGCCCTCTCGTCACCGCGGTCCGCCATCCTCCTCAAAGCGTGAATCGTCTCCGGAGGGGACTTGGCGGCCCATGCACATATGTCGAGCCGGTGCTCCTGGTTGCGCATGCGCTGCGCGTCACGCTCTTTGGCAACGCGGCGTACCACCCGCGCGGCGGCTCGCGCAACATGTCTATCGGGATGTGCCTCGAGCGCGGCGAAAGCACGCGGAGAGAGCTGCAATATGCGCCGTAAATGGACACGTAACGCACGAGGGTTTCTGCTTTGCGAGGCCAATTGCGAAAGCTGTTCAACCGTTAGCTGTGCGCGGCTCCAACCCAAAAACTCCCACTTGCTCCTCCACCGTCCCACCTCGACAGCGCGCGAGAGAACCGTATAGGCTTCTGGGGAGGTGAGCACGGTGAGTCCATGTAGGAGTGGCTGGCGGGGACTCTCGGGCAACAATCTAGCGAGCCAGTTGCTCACGAATGGAAGGGCCGCATCTCCGTGGAATTCAACGGCGAATTCGGGTATCATATCGCGAATGAACTTGGGCAGCGACTTGTCTTCGTAAAGGGTGGCCAGTGCGTTCAGAGAAAACCGACCAAGGAAGAAGCCGATGTCGTAGCTGTACGGTTCGACCTGCCACAAGGGGTCCTGTCCCAGTAAAGCCAGGATTCGGCATAAGAATGAAAACGGCATCGAGCAGTAATCGCCTGCCACTTGGAGCCCTACCAGAGGAGCGCACCGGAAGATGTTGAGAGCAAGTCGTTCGTAGACCGTAGGGTCGTTGGACAGGGCCAGAAGAAGCGTCACCGCCTTGTCGAACCGTGCGTACTCGAGTATTCTGAAGAGCTGGTGCCTCTGGGCCTCAGGCGTCCGGGCAGCAAGGTACTGGGCGGCAAAGTAGTCGCGAAATAGGTCGTGCGCAAACTCGAGGCGCACGGCGGCAAGATCGGCGTACAGTGGCGCAACTTTCGTGAGACCTGTGAGTTGAGCTGCCCGCGTGAGCGATTCCCGATCAGCGACTGAGGGGTACAGATCCTGAATGTCCTGGGGATAATGAAGAAACGGGCTACCATACTCGAGCAGACGGTAGGCGACGCGTGACAGGAAGGCTGCCAACTCCTCGCGCGACCTGGGTGCCGAATCGCGTTTGTAGAGCTTCTCCGGTAGGCGGAGGGAGTA
>CAZYGF010000039.1:0-6640 GCA_964647575.1 Microcaldota archaeon | reverse complement strand
GCCCGGGCGATAGGTAAAAAAATGTTCGATACGAAGGGTGGGCATGGCAAAAGTGCTCATGATTGTCGCCCAGAACGGCTTCCGGGACGAGGAACTCCTCGTGCCGAAGGAGATACTGGAGAGGGCAGGCCACAGCGTGAAGATAGCCAGCGTCACCAGGGCCAAGGCCAGCGGCGTGAAGGGGGTCGTCGTCCAGCCGGACATGGCAGCGTACGAGGCGAACCCGGGCTTCTTCGACTGCATCGTGATAGTCGGCGGGCCAGGCTCGCCTGCGCTTGCTGAAAACAAGGACGTCCGTGACCTCGTCTCCAGGGCCAACGAGATGGAACGAATTGTCGCGGCCATATGCCTGGGGCCGCTCACGCTGGCGAAGGCAGGCGTGCTTTCCGAGAGGAACGCCACGGTTTTCCCTGACATGCCTGCCATACAGGCGCTGAGGAACAGCGGCGCCGCCTACTGGAAGAAGCCGGTGGTGCGGGACGGCCATATAGTCACTGCCGACGGGCCGCAGAGCGCCGGCGAATTCGGCGAGACGATCGTGGAAATGCTTAAAGAGAGGAAGCAGGCATAGACAAAAAACGTTTCGCCTTGATGCTTCGGAAGGGAGAGACTATGATAACGATAAGGCATGACGGATGCATACTGTGCGTCGGGTGCTCTTCTGTGTGCCCGGTGAACGCCATAGAGGTCATCGGGACCAGGATGAAGCATTTCCCTGAGAAGTGCATAGACTGCGGCATATGCGTCAGGGCATGCCCTGCGAACGTCATAAGGATGTACAAGGGCATAAAGGAGCGGAAGGACCTGCCGCCAGAGGCAAGGGTGTGACCTTATGGAATACGACCACGACGCCATAGTCATAGGAGGCGGGCCTGCGGGCTCGACTTTTGCACGCATAGCCGCCGGCGCAGGCATGGACGTGCTGGTAATCGACAAGCGGAGGGAAATCGGGGTCCCGGTCCGCTGCGGAGAGGGCCTTGGCGAATACGAAGTGATAAGGGAGGGGCTGGAGCTGCCCCGCCAGTGCTATTCCACGCCGGTGCTCGGCGCCAAGGTCGTCGCGCCCAACGGCAAGTCGATAACCTGGAAGAACAAGGACACCCGCGGCTGGGTGCTGGAGCGGAAATGCTTCGACAAGTGGCTCGCAGAGCTGGCGGTCGCGAAGGGGGCGAAGGTGCACACATACACGCGTGCCACAGGCGTATTGAAGGACGCCAAAGGGAAGCCCAACGGGCTCAGGATATCGCACGGCGGCCGCGAGCCGTATGAATTGCGCGCGCCGCTAATCGTCTCCGCTGAGGGGATGGAGTCCATGATGGCAAGAGAGATGGGCTTCAGGACCGTGCACCAGCTCTACGACGTGGACACATGCTACCAGTACGAGATGAAGCCCTACGACCACGAGAGCCTGATCGAGCTGTATTTCGGCAGCAGGATAGCGCCGCGCGGCTATGTCTGGATATTCCCCAAGGCCGACAGGAAGGCGAACGTGGGGATCGGCATAGGCGGCAACGTGACCAACGGCGAGAAGAACGGCATACGCGGCGCGGACCCGAAATTGCTGCTGGACGACTACATAGCGAATAACAGCCAGCTGAGGGATGCCAGCACGCTGCTTGATTTCGGCGGCGTGATATCTGTCGGCGCGCCCATAAGCGAGTTCGTGAAGGACAGCTGCATGGTCATCGGCACTGCGGCGAAGCAGGTGGACCCGATACACGGCGGCGGGATAGCCATCGCCATGGAAACAGGCATCCTCGCAGGCAATGCGGCCGTTGAGGCGTCCAGGAAGAAGGACTTCTCGCGCGACATGCTCTACAAGGCCTACGAGAAGCCGTGGCGCGACGGGCTTGGCAAGGCGCTTGACAAGAAGCTGCTCCTGCGCAAGGTCATGGAGAACCTCAGCGACGACGACCTGAACCACATATTCGGCGCGCTGGCGGACAACGATTTGAAGGACGTCATGGACGGCAGGTTCCCGGCAGTGGTTGCGAAGATAGTCGCAGGGCGGCCGCAGCTCGTCGGCGCGTTCAAGGCGCTTCTTGGGTAATCGGATGGAATTCACAGAAGAGGAGCGGAAGCTGCTCCAGCCCTACGTGAGCAACCTGGACAGGCCCGTCTTCGTGCTGACGAACCTGCCTGAGGTCGTGAAAGGCGCGCTCTTCTCACGCTACAGCCGGAGCCCGAAGAGCCTGCGGCGCGTGCTGCTCGACGAGTTCATGCTTTCCCCTGAATTGGGCATGAAGGAGATGCTCGGCGACGTGAGGCCTGCAGGCAATATCGTCCAGACGAAAAAGGCAGAGGAGTTCTACGACCGCGTCCTTGTCGGCTATGGCGACGACAGCGTGGCGGAGCTCGCTGGCGCGCACATAGCCATCGAGGAAATCTCGATAATCGCAACGAAAGTGCTCGAAGACGCTCGCATCGGGCTTTCGCCGCTTGAGAAATCCACGCGCTACGTCTATTTCGACGTGAAGCGCCCTGACGGCACATGGCAGTATCTCAGGGAGAAGACGCTCATGGCATCCGGGTTCGCGCCGCTCTACACCAAGGCGTGCGACAAGTGCTTCCAGACCTACGCTGACCTGATACCAAGGATATCCAAGTTCGTCATGGAAAAGCAGCCCAAGGACGCGCAGACGTCAGACCGCGCCTACGCGGCCACGGTGCGCGCCAAGACGTGCGACCTGCTGCGCGGATTATTGCCCGCGTCTACGTTGACGAACATGGGATTTTTCGGCGATGGGCGGGCCTACGAATATTTATTGACGAAGATGTACGCAGACGACCTTGTGGAGATACGCGAACTGGCCGGGATGATGCAAACCGAGCTCGCAACGCACATTCCCTCGTTCGTGAAACGGGCGAATAACGACAATGGCAAGGCCATGCAGGGCTTCTACAGGCGCGTGCGCGGCCAGATGGAGAAACTGGCTGCTAAATACGCTGGCCCGAGCGGCACTGAATCCGTCATCCTGGTCGATTATGACAGGGGTGCGGAAAGGAAGATAATCGCGGCTGCGCTCTATCCGTACCTGCTCAAGCCAATGAAGGAGATTGAGGCGATTGTAGGGAAAATGAGCCGCGAAGAGAAGGAAACGGTCATCAAAGCGTATATCAACGAGCGTGAGAACCGCAGGCAGAAGCCTGGCCGTGCGTTCGAGCAGGCGTATTGCACCTTTGAGATATGCGGCAACTACGGCGCGTACAGGGACATCCACAGGCACAGGGTGCTCACCCAGCAGAGGCAGTTATTGACGCCTTACCTCGGCTACAAGATGCCCCCTGAGATAGCAGAGGCAGGCTGCGAAAAGGAGTTCCGCGATGCCATGGCATTCGCTGCAGACGCCTACGATGAAATTGCATCGGAATATCCGAAGGAGGCGCAATACGTCGTGCCTCTTGCCTACAACATCCGCTGGCACATGACGTTCAACCTGCGCGAGGCGTACCACCTGCTTGAGCTGCGCAGCGCGATGCAGGGCCACATCGACTACAGGCGCATGGCCCAGGAGATGTTCAACGAGATTCAGAGGGTCCATCCGCTGCTCGCGTCCGGCATGAAATTCATGGACATGAAGGAATACTCGCTTGAGCGGCTGGAAGCCGAGAAGCGGATAGACAGGAAACTGGAGGAAATCGGGAAGAAATATGCCGTTCACTAAGGTCTACATCACCGGCGCGACCGGCAGGCTCGGAGGCGCAGTGCTTGCCAAAACAGGAGCCGTGCCGCTCGTCCGGAAGCCGTCCGGCCTGAAGAACGAGATAATAACCGACTTCTCCAGCGGGCAGCTGAGGCGCATATTCAGGGACGCGGCGTGCGTCATCCACATCGCGGGCTCTGTTGATACGACGGACGGAGGCAGGATGCAGGAATCCAACGTTGAGCTCACAAGGCGCATCGTGGACGCACTGCCCAGGGCGTGCCGCATCGTGTTTTCCAGTTCGGTTTCCGTCTACGGCAAGAAGCTGGCTGAAATCCCTGCAAACGAAAGGACAGGTACACGCCCGGATTCTGCTTATGCGCGCTCCAAATACGACGCTGAACAGCTCGTTTCCACGCACCCGAACCACGTCATTCTCCGCATAGGCACGCTCTACGGCCCGCAGTTCGAGGACTACTACCGCGTGCTCGGCATGATTGAGAAGGGAAAGATGAGCATCATAGGCAATGGGAGCAACCGCATACCGTTCGTGCACGTTGTAGACGCGGCTGATGCTGTGGCTGCATCGATGGCCAGGGGCAGGGGGATATATGTCATAGCCGGGGAGCCGCTCACACAGCGGGAAATCTATGCCATCGCGGCAAGGGAGCTCGGCGTCCCTGCACCAAGCGGAACGATTCCCAGGTTCATCGCGTCCGTTCTCGCCTCCTTCCGCGAATTCGCCTATCATCTAGGCGGCAAAAAGCCCTCTTTCACCGGCGAGCACATCAGCGTGCTCTCCTACGACCGCGTTTTCGACTGCTCGCACGCCATGAAGGACCTGGGCTTCCTGCCACGGCGCCTTGAAGACGGCATCAAGGCCATGGTTGCTGATTACAAGGCACGCCGCGGGAAGTAAAACTCAAAATCGCATTTTTAAACACTACTAAAGATATTCTTTTCAGGTTTTGAGATGGCCACACCTATCCAGAAACAAATCCTTTTCCACAACACGAATGACAGGAACCTGAAGGTCACGTTCCAGAAGGCGCTCATGGACGGCCAGGCGCCGAATTACGGCCTGTACATGATAGACAGGAAGGACATCCCGAAGCTGTCGCACGGCCAGATAGGGGAAATGAAGGGCATGAACTACGCCCAGATAGCCACCGCCGTGCTCACCCCGTACCTGAAGGACGAGATAGAGCCGAAAACGCTCGCGAAGCTCATGGACAAGGCCTACGACCCCAAGATAATAGGCGTGGAGATGCAGCACCTCGCCGGCAGGGCGAACATAATGTGGCTGACCAAGGGCCCGACCTACTCGTTCAAGGACTACGCAGGCAGGTTCTACGGCGTGGTGCTCGACCATTTCCTGGGCATCAGCAAGCAGAAGAAGACGATACTGATAGCGACCAGCGGCGACACGGGCGGCGCGCTGGCGCACGCGCTCCACGGGCTCGAGAACGTAGATGTTGTGATTTTCTACCCCAAAGGCAGGATAAGCGACGGGCAGAGGAGGCAGATGACCACGCTCTGGGGCAACGTCCATGCTGTGGCGGTCAACGGCGACTTCGACAACTGCCAGGACATCGTGAAATGCCTGCTCAACGACAGGAGATTCGCACAGTTGCTTTCGGACGACCCTGAGCGTTTCGGCTCTGCAAATTCCATAAGCCTTGGCAGGCTGCTCCCGCAGATGGTCTACCCGTGTTATGCCCATTCCAGGATTGCGAACGGCATGGAGCCGTTCATCGTGTCCATACCGTCAGGCAACTTCGGCGACATGATGGGCACTATCCTTGCGAAGGAGATGGGGCTCCCTGTGCTGGACATCATCTGCGCGCTGAACGGGAACCACGGATTCCTGGACTACCTGGAAACCGGCACGTACGAGGCGCACGACGCCGTGGAAAACCCGTCGTCTGCCATGGACGTCGGCCACCCCAACAACCTCGCCCGGCTTGTTGACTTCTACGGCGGGCACATGTCCGACAAGGTGGAGAACGGCAGGGTCGTCCAGAAGGGCGTGATTGACGTCGCGCCGGACATCGAGCTGATGAACGCGGATATCACTGCCATATCAGTGGACAGCAAGGCGCATTCCGAGGCCATGGCAGAGGCATACCAAAAATACAGGGTGCTGCTGGACCCGCACGGCGCAGTGGGCTACATGGCGCTCAAGCGGTCGCTCGCCACAGCCGGCGCGACACTGGGGGACTCCAGGCGCCTTTCCGTGATATACGAGACCGCAGACCCTGGCAAGTTCCCCGGCATCGTGCAGGAAGCCACGGGCGTCCTGCCTCAGATACCCGAGGGCATGCAGAAGCAGGCCGACATGTCTGAGAGGATTTACGAGGTGGAGTCAGCGCCGGACGAGAAGGACGCGCCAGACGGCAAGAAGAAGATAAAGGTGCTGAGCGACAGGCAGATACGGGAGGCCAAGGGCATCCTGCATATGATTTTCAACGATGGCCCTCTCTTCTGATTTGACTGCCACACCTTCCGGAATGCCTCCACGAAAGACACCCTTTTTATTCCCTTTCTGCGTAGGCATTCCCATGAGAAACCTCATCGTTTTCCTGGTGCTCGCCACCCTGGCGAGCGGGGCGTTCGACCAGAGCTACGTGCAGACCGTTGTGTCCGACGGCAGCTCAGTGATAGTCAAGACGCAGGACCTTTCTGTCTTCTCCAACGTGGTGTCTTTACCTGCGCTTGCGCAGACCTGCGCAATGATGTCCAGCGTGCAGTGCGCGGTTGAAGGGCAGCAGATAACGATAACAGAGAGGTTCACGGCCAGTTCAGGCTATTACACGTTCGTGAAGGAGGACGGCTTCCCGTTCATCACCTATACGCTCGTCATAAGCCAGATCCCCAACGACGTTTTCGCAGCTGACCTGGACAGGGTGCTCGCTGCAGCCAATGCGTCGTCCGGAGGCGCGCCATCGCCGCCCATAGACCTCTCGGCTGACAACAGCCAGAGCGTCGCTGCGCTC
>CAZYGF010000038.1:0-6674 GCA_964647575.1 Microcaldota archaeon | reverse complement strand
TGCTCAGGGAATATCGGCGCTTGAAAAGAACCATCAAAAAGAGGTGACTACAAAGGTGAAAAATGTAGTCACATAACAAAGAGAGGGCCAAGTACCACGTGAGCCAAATAATCGAAAATCTAGAAAAAGAATAAATTTTTCCCTGTATTATTCTGCATACGCATGCTTGATGCTGCATGATTTGAGGATGGCTTAAACCTTGCTAATGGCTAATCCCGGGGCGATAATTCTTGAAGCGCATATGCACGGTCAGAAGGGGGTCAGTTTCGTCTCTTTTTTGATGAATATCCAGATGAGCCGCACGATTATGTAGAACCAGGTCATAAGGCTGAACAGCCCGTAGAGAACGCTTGACAGACTTGCCCGGAAAGCTTCCACACTGCCTGCAACAACAAGGAAGTATAATAGAAGACTTACTGCGATGACGAATACCAGGACGCCACACCAGAATTCGATTACGTTCTTGGTTCTCTGCCCCACGATTGCAATTCCAACACCCAGGAGATAATGCACAAAGAGCAGGGAGAGAACGCCTATCGCCTCTTTTTGCTCACCGCTCTTTGGTATAATGCCCATAATCGGTATGTTATTATAAAGGGTTTATAGTTCTTAGTAGGGATACTTCAACAATCAGGGCGTATTTACGTCACAACCATCGGTTCTCCGGGGCCTTTTTGTCAGTTGTTTTAAGCACCCAGGACACAACAAGACTTGCCAGGAAAGAAGCCAAACCCAGAAGTGGAAGCATGATGCGCGAGATATCACTGGAGGAAGCCAAACCCATCTGGGACAGGTTCGTTCCGGAAAAAGAGGTCTGGACTGACGACTGGGACATACGGGTGTCCCTGTGCAGGGAGTATGGCGAGAAACCGCTCATCCTCTATGACGGCAGGAACTTCTTCCCCTTGCAGTTCGAGGCGGAACACGGCTATTACGCCATCATAGGCGGGACCACTGCGGAGAAGAACTATATAACCTTCGACCCGCAGTTCATGAAGACCACGAAGGAGATCCCGGAGAACGTATATTTCGATTTTTTGGTGGACAGGTTCGAGGGATGCATCGAAGGCTTGTGCCCGCAATTCTTCATAGACCTCACGCACATAAACAGCATAGATGACTACATCAAACGATTCTCGGGGAAGCACCAGAAGAATTTCAGGAGGGCGTACGCGCAGTTCGGAAGCTACGAGTTCTTAAAACGAGGGACGCTCAAGGAGATGGCTGACCTCAACATGGCAATGTTCGGGGAGAAATCAGACTTCGTGACCGAGAACAGGGCATGCTATGAGCTCCTTGACAGGGACCCGCGCACTGAATACTGGTCAATAATGAAAGATGGCAAGGCGGCCCGGATAACCCAGTATTTCTTCTACAACCGCACCATGTCCGTCTGCGTCTGGGGGGTAGATGAGAAATACAGCGATACGCTGAAGGTGGCGCTGGCAGAGGGCATAAAGCTTGCCAAGAGCAGGGGCTGCACGAGGATAGATTATGCGCCGACCTATTCGAGCTGGAAGGTCCTCTACCGGCTGGATACCGCGCCGCTGTGGAGATACAAACGGGGCGATATCCCGGATTCGGTCGACATAACTGAATACGGGATTCCAGCGTATGAAAGAGAAAGGCTCAACGCAGAAGGGCGGCTTTGACAGGGAACCGAGGCGTGAAAATCTAAGAAAAACCAATTCCACTGCCGATAGAAAACAGTTCTTAAACCCTGTCAATAAATCAGGTATCGCATGAAGATACTTCTTGTCTATCCTGCGTTCCACAGCTCAGCAGACACGGTAAGCGGCGAATCCACATATTACAAGAACATGATGTCTGCGATGCGAGGGAGGGGATTCGAGGTGGAGTGCTGCGAGGTGGGCAGGCCGCCGCATGCCTCGGTAGGAGGTAAGTTCGATAGATACACACGGGCCATATCTGCCTTCAATACTGCAAGAGAGCTTGGACGGCGCAGCTATGACCTGGTCCATTTCCTGAATGCTTCGCTGGCTGTGGGCGGCACACTGATAAAAAAACCAAAAATAGCGAATGCCCATTTCTCTGCTGAGTCATACTTTGCCCTGACACGGCCCGAAGGGTGGTTCAAAAGGACTGCAGAGGCCATCTTTTGCCAGTATACCACTTTGCTTGACAGGCGCGCTTTCAGAGACCTGGATTGCCTTGTTGCCGGAAGCCCGTATCTGGAGGGATGCACGAGGTCACTCTATGGCTTAGACAACACCCAGGTGATCCACCCTGGAATTGACACCAGGGCATTGAGGGAAACGCCTGGAATCGATCTCAATTCACGCTACGGAACCGAAAGGACCGTCCTTTTCCTTGGCCGTCTGCATGAGCGCTCAAAAGGCATCTCTTATCTGATAAGGGCGATGAAACATGTAAGGCGGGGCATGAAGCTCATACTTGTGGGGGATGGCCCTGACAAAAAGGCGTACGAAGCGCTCTGTAGGAAACTCGGCATCTCTGAAAGGGTCATCTTCCTAGGAAGGCTCGGGTGGGAAGAGAAATACAGCATCCAGAAATCAGCAGATGTTGCTGCGATTCCCACCCTCTATGATACTGTCAGCATGTATTTCTCAGAATGCCTTGCCTGTGATGTGCCGGTTGTATCCTTCGATATGCCATTCTGGAAGGGCCTCTATGACGATGCTGCTCTTTTTGTCGAAAAGGACCCTGTTTCCCTTGCCAGGGGCATAGAGATGCTGGCAGATGACAGCGGCCTCAGAAAACGCCTCACTGCCAGAGGAAGGAGATACGCAGAAGAGTATGATGTGGAAAAATGCGTTTCTAGGCATGCTGCGCTTTACCAGAAGGCGCTGAACAGGGCATAGCCACCCGGCTGGAAAAACAAGCCAGGATGACCTTCGCATATACCGTCCCGGTTCCCTGGCGTGAAAACATAGGGGCCTGGAAGGGGCTCTTCGCAGGGGGTTAAAAAGCGGTCCTGGGATATCCCTGATTGAGCGCATATGGGGCAGGATTTCAAGGAAGAATGGCTCTATAGGGGCCCATCCCTGGATGAGATAGTCTCGGAGTCAAGGGATGACCGCAGGGGAGGGCAGAGGCGGCTGGCGGTGATAATCCCGTCATACAGGGACGGGGCAGTACTGAAAGCGCATCTCGAGCGGCTCTCGAAGCAGACCTGCAGGGATTTCGACGTCATAGCGGTATATGGGGAGGGGGACCGGTTCATCGCCGCGCCGCAGGCAAGCGTCCTGCATATCAGAAGGCGCTTCGACATAGGCTCCGCCGGCGCTTTCTATGCGGGGGAGAAGAAAGCCATCGCTGAGGGGTATGAGTACCTCATCATGGCTGATGACGACTGCCTGCCTGAAAGCCCTCACCTGCTGGAGAGCATCGTGGAGTCCCTCAAGGACAGCCACGTCGCCTATCCAAGGGTCAGCTATGGCGGGGAAGCTGCGAGGAACGGCTGGATCCACCATTACGCCGGCATGCGGCGCGAGGTCCTCGAGCGCGTCGGCTTCAGCTATTTGCCGCTGTACATGGGAGGGGAGGACGTGGAGCTGGAATGCAGGATAATGGCCGCGGGGTTCAGGCTCTCCACGGTCAGGGCGCTCGCCGCGCACCCGATGTACAGGCCCTACCATCTCCTGGACGGCCCGAAGGCGTATTATTACTGCAGGGGCGCGCTCATCCAGCTGAATCTGCTCAGGGGCTTCAGCGTCTTCGAGAACATCTTCCTGGTGCTTTTCAGCGCGATGATACTGGCCGGCCTCGGAAGGCAGGACATCGCACGCCAGCCCCTGCGCAGCGTGATTGACGCGGCAGGATTGCGGCTCTTCAGGACCGGGCCTGGCCCGGGAAGCGCACCGCTGGCGAAGGCGGAGGCGAAGGATATGGGGCGGGCGGCCATTTATGAGATGACAATCCCGACGCCAAGGGAGGATACGCATCACAGGGGGCCTCTGGCTGAACGGTATATCTCCGCCATCCAACTGATTCTCAGGACATTCAAGAGCGGATTATCATATTTCGATAAGGACGTGCTGGGGAGCTACCCGGGGATCATGATATTCGCGAGAAGCGGGAAGGTCTACCATTGCGGGGAAGCGTACGAGCTGTTCAGGGGCAGGGGCCTCCCAGCGATAATGATCGGCAGCGCGGCGACGATTGCTTCGATCCCGTTCATAGCCGCCCTTTCCCTGGCTTTCGCAGCGAAGATGGAGCTGGATGGCCGGATGCGCAGGGTGAGGAAGGCCGTTGTCGGATATGGGCTTGATGCCTGGAGGGGAAGCCCATGACAGGCGGCGTTTTTGTGGATAACGCAGGGCCCGGCCTCGACGAACTCGTGAGCGCCAGGCAGGATGACAGGCGGAAAAAGAGGGGCAAAACAGCCATCATAATCCCCTGCCGGAAGAAAGCCAGCTTCCTGGAGGAGCATGTCAGAAGGCTCGGGAGGCAGGACAGCGGGGATTTCGACGTCATAGCGGTATATGGGGAGGAGGACGGGTTCATCGCCTCCGAGGGGGTGGGCATGCTGCATCTCCGCAGGGCTTTCGATTTCGGGTCGGCCGGCGCATTCTATTCCGGCCAGAGATGCGCCCTGGAGGAGGGTTATGAGAACATCATCATGGCTGATGACGACTGCTGGCCGGCGGAAGACGGCATCGTCAGGCGGCTCGCCAAGGCGCTTGAGACGCACCCGGTGGTGAAGCCGAAAATCCGTTTCATGCCTTCCGGCAAGAGGAGCGAGAGCGTCATCTGCCAGTACGGCGCGATGAGAAGGGAGGTTCTAGAAAATGTAGGCCTGACCTATCTGCCTTTATACAGCGGCGGCGAGGACTTCGATCTCGAGAGGCGGATATGTGATGGCGGGTTCAGGATAGAGGTCATAGATGCGGTCGCTACCCATCCGGATGGCGCGCCGTTTGTCATGTTCAATCCAGACAGGCTCCATCACTACAGCCGGGGAATGTTCCTGAACCTGCTGCTGTCGAAAAGGTACCCCAGGGCGGCATTGGTGCTCTCCATCCATTTCTTCATGGCGTTTGTCATGTGGCTCAACGGCTTCCAGAGGGGAGCCGAAGGATACGCGAGGGCCGCATGGAGCGCCGCAGGGATGCACCTCATGCGGGAGGAGATGGGAGGGGCGGGGCCCCTCTGCGCCAGGGCCATCGAGCCGCCGGATGTGGAGCGGTGGGTGACAATCAGGAGCGAACCCAGCCCTGAGGCTGCGAACATACGCTTTTTCATCGGTAACGGAGGTTGGCGCGGATTCCTGTCGCCCGTGGCCTCAAGGCTATACGGGACTGCCAGGACGGCTTCCGGATGTTTCGGGAAAGAGGTGCTTTTCAAGAGAGCTCCGGGGTATATGGATGCCATACCGCTGATGGTGGCATCCCACGCCGCATTGGCCCATGAAGGCAGGATATTCGAAATCAAGGCGCCCAGGGGCGTGGCCAGGATCCTGGCGGACAACGCCCTGATGTTAGCCGTGCTCCCGTTTATTCCCGTGCTCGGCGCCGCATTCGCAGTGGCCGGGGCATTGAATATGAGGAAGAAGGGCATCGACAGCACATTCTATGGCGTGCAGGCCCGGAAGGCCTGAAGCGCATGGTGGATCAAGCCAGGTATGAGTGGTTATGGCGGGCTCCAACGCTCAGCGACATAGTGACTGAGCTGAAAGACGAGAGGAAGGCCAGGAGAAAGGCGGCAATCGTGCTGCCAAGCTACAGGAATCAGGCGCTCCTCAGGAAACATCTCGCGCTGCTGTCAAGGCAGAGGTACAAGGATTTCGACGTGATAATAATATACGGCGAGGACGACGAGCCAGTGGTCATGCCCCTCGATTTCAGCATCCTGCACCTGAAGCGCAATTTTGATTTCGGATCGGCAGGGGCTTTCTATGCCGGAGAGAGGCGTGCTTTCGAGGACGGCTACGGCATCATAATCCTTGCTGACGCTGACTGCCTTCCCGAGAGCCCTGAGCTGCTGGGGCAGCTGGTGGTGGCCCTTGAGGGCAGCGAGGTCGTGAAACCCACGGTGGTGGATGCCCCGCCCAAGCCCAGGGCAGGCGTCATCGCGCAATATGGCGCCATGAGGCGGGAGGTGCTCGCCAAGGCGGGCTTCAGCTTCCTGCCATTATACACCGGCGGAGAGGATGTCCAGCTGGAGCGGCGCATCAGGGAAGCAGGGTTCAGGACCGACCAGAGGATAGGCGCCATAGCATCGCATCCGGTGGTGCCAACCTTCCTTCTCTGGCCGTGGTACAAGGTGCATTACTACTTCCGCAACGCCGGCCTCTCATTCACGCTCCTGGACGAGTTCGTGTTCCTGAACCTGACCGTATCCTGCCAGCTCATCCTCATGCTGGGCTCGTTCGCCATAGGCAGGGCGGAAGTAGGCATGGGCCTGCTCAGGGCGCTATCCAGCATATGCTGCGCCAGTTATTTCAGGGAAGCCGGGGTTGAACTCGGGGAGAGGATAGCGAGGGCAGAGGAAATGCTGGAGGAAGGCGTGGTCCCCGCCATAAGCAGGAAGCCGGAGTCGGTGGAGCTAGACATCCCGTGCGGATTCTTCCTGCCCATGCGGAGGAGGAAGGTGCCCGGGACGTTCTGGAGCCGCATGGCATCCTATGCGGCGGACCTGGGCAGGCAGGTGGCTGCGCTCCCAAGGAACTTCGGCAGGAAGGTATTGATACT
>CAZYGF010000037.1:0-6829 GCA_964647575.1 Microcaldota archaeon | reverse complement strand
TGCAATCTTTTTGAGAATGCAGAGGATTTATTTAAAAGCCAATACATATTTAAATCTGTCCGTTAGCGCCCCGATAGTCTAACCTGGATAAGACACAACCCTGCGGATGCGCCTTTTGGGAAAAGGCGCCCCAAAACTGGCAATAAAAGGCCGTGAGGCCTTGGGCTCCTTCCTTGAGAAGGCGCAGACGGAAAGGTTGAGGTCCGTGTTCAAAAGCTTTGAAAACTGGCGTTTTCAAAATTTGCCAGCAAAGCTGTCAATCGCGGTCGGGGCGATTTTTCCTTTTCTAATACCTCTCTTCACGATAGTTCCGGGTCCTCTTTTTTGTCCTTTCCTGCAACTCGGACAGGTGAGCATCGCCGCTCTTAACCTCAACGAGGCTCTTCGGGCTCTTCCTGCCCGTAAGCCAATTAACTTTTTGTTCCGAGTAGTCACTCCCCTGACCGGTTCGTCTCACGTCGTATCCCTGAAGGGTTCTGCGGGCCACATAGCCCTGTTCGGCCATAGCTCCGCGTGTTTGATTCATACCCAAAGTCAGTCTTTTCCTAGCTTTTTTCATTTCATCGAACAAACCCATAATCCCATCTAAAAGTCTTTTACGGATTCCTTCTTTTAAGCCTTCCTTTCGACGCAGATTTATCAATGGGTCGGGGCAGGACGAATGTTGAATAAACCGGTATAATTGTCTGCGATGCCCATAGATGCCGCCCTTCCTTGCCGTAGCATCATTTTGTTACGCTGCACGTATCTACTAAGTGTGTGCTAGGGTCTGCATCATATGAGGTAAACTGTTTATCTTTACTATAAAGGCAGATTAACTCGTTGACTTCACCTGAAGTAGTCATAAGTAGAATCGCTCCACTCTTAATTGGTGATGAATAATCCATAATTACCCTGCATTTATCCCCTTTATCCTCAATAGTTATTGTTGCGTCCACACCGGTCCTTGTCATGGAGGAATAGGACCCAGGAGTGCAGCTGTTTAAATAAGAAATATCGAATTCTTTCGTCGTCACAGTAGGCACGGATGCGCACCCATAAACAAACAGGCCCAGAATAAGCAATATTACGAGCTTTTTCATAAATCTGCTTCTTTCTCAAGGATTTTAGACTTATCGGGAGGCGATGAGGATGACTAACCCAGCCCATGAGGCAATGCTGCACCATCACGGCAAGAATTAGGAAAAACTGGCCCGGCGAGATTTGAACTCACGACTTTTGAGTTTTGGCTAATACCGGTGGCACATGCAATCGTCGCCAAGATAACGCCCTGGCTGGCAGCTCAGGCATTGGTTGTTGCAGCTCTGATAGCCCGCCTGGCAGGCCACGCAGGTATAATTCTCGGTTGCGATAGTCCCGGACGGGCAGGTCCGGTAGCACTTGCAATTGACACCAAGATAAAGCCCCGCTTCGCAGGCGACACATTCATTGTTACAGCTGTGATATCCTGCCCGGCATGACGTACATGCATGTTGATTGGCTGTGATTGTCCAGGATGGGCATTTGGGATAGCATTTATCGCCGAATGTATACGGGCTATTCGGGTATTCGTTGGCGCAGTCCAGGCAGCTTGTCATGAAATAAACCGTCCTGTTGTTTATCGAGCAGTCTGGCAGCGTATTCCCGGGGTAACGCCCGCCCGCAGGGTCGAAGATAACCCATGTGCCATTCTCAGCGGTAATGTAGTTTATGGTGACGTCCGGGCCGTAATGCCTGGCAACTGCCTGCGTAAACGGGCTCATGTTCATGCCCGGCGGGCCAAAATGCACCAGCGCGTAGGCATGCTTGCAATCCGGGTCTGCAACAACCTTGGCTGTTCCGCTTATTGCCCGGATCATGGACACGATCAGCACTGCCTGGTTCTTGCAATCCCCGGATTTCGTTGCCAGGGTCTCTGAGGCCGGGTAGGGGATTCCTCCCAAAGGGACATTCTGGTACATTATATTCGTCTGCACCCAGTCATAGATGTCAAAAAGCTGGTTGAAGCTGTAAGACCCTGAGTCATTCCTGATGGCATCCGCAGCGGCTTCACGGACACTCAGGTCATATGGATTGATTTTATCACAATATTCGCTATAATAGGGCTCTGCGTTCTCGTAGGTTGTAGAATAATTAATCGGCGGCATGATGCTGCAGGCTGAACCGTTCATTCCCTGGCCCGCTGGGCAGCCGCAGATGGGCGCGTTATCCACAAGGACGCCGTTATCGCAGTATTTCGGCTTTGTCTTGGCGCACAGGCTGTATAGGGTCCCATCATCGCACTTGTTGACATGGGGCATGCAATAGTCCCCCACCGCGTCATAACCGCTTCCGCAGCCGCACAGTGACGCTTTACTAACCAGTTCGCCATTGCTGCAGTACGTGGGGGGCGTCGCTGAGCAGGAATCGGACGGGGTGCCGTCTGAGCATGCCTGCGCTTCAGGAGTTACGGAGTTGCAGCAGCCATAAAGGAACAAGCCGAGAGCCAGGAATATGGCAAGCTTTTTCATGAATTTGTTTCTTTCCGAAGGGTTTTAGAGTTATCGGGAGGCGATCGGGCTGGCAACCCTGACGGTAGAGGAAATAAAAAATGGATAAAAAGGAAAAAATCACTTGAGCCATTTAAAGTAGACGACGCCGCCGATCACGACAATCACTACGACTCCTCCGGCAACGAGCAGGAGAAGCAGGGTGTTGTCAGGTGGGGCTCCACCTTCGGGCGTTGGCGGGACCTCGAAAGTGAGCGTCTTGATGACCTCGCCGTCCTTCATGAGGGCCACGGAATAGGCGCCAGGCATGCCCAGCGTCAGGTTGAGCCTGCCGTTTGCGTCGGTCTGCTCTGTGTGCGTGGTGCCGTCAGGGTCGGTTATGACCAGGGTGCAGAACGCGCACGGCTGGCCATTGTCAGTGGCTGTGAGGCCGCCATCTGACCTTGTCAGGTCGCTGGCGATGCACTGGTTGTCCGCGCATCTCTGGCCCTGCGGGCAGGACGGGCAGTTTGCGCCCGTGCCGCACTCATAGGGCACGAGCTGGTGGTTCTCCACCCTGCCGCATCCGGTCACATCTTCGCATTGGCCGGACGCCGCACTGCAGCGCTGCGTAGCAGGACAGGATTCGTCTGAGGTGCAGCCACCGGTTGGCGCTGCCCCCGCGGGCGTGCAGACGTGGTTCGCCGTGCAGGTCTCATTGGCCTTGCAGTCTTTGTCGGCGCAGCACGCGTATTTCACGCACTGGTGGTTAGTCACCGTGCCGCAGTCACATGTAACCGGGATGCAGGTCTGGTTAGAGCACCGCTGGTTCGCGGCACACCCGTCGTCGGCGCTGCATTGCGAGCCGCCGGTTGGTTGCTGCCCGCCTGGCGTACACTGGGCGCAGGCCACAAGGTCAACCTGCTTGGTGCCGGGCAGATAACCCGAGGCCGTCGCATAGACGCTCACGGTCATGCCGCAGCCGGTGAATGAGACCTTGCCGTCAGTGTCGGTATTTCCGGAGAATATGGAGCCGCCGGCCACGTCAACTACGGTCACGTGGGCGTTGGGCAGCGGGGCGTTGTTGCCGGTGATGGTAACGACGTTATTGGTACAGGAAGTGTCAACGGCGACGACCAGGGGGGTGCCGGCATTGTTATGGCCTCCTTCCTCCTGATAACCGTAGCTATAGCCATATCCGCGTGCGGTGCACAGCGGCATAGCCAAAACCAACATCAAAGCCAGAAATACATATATTTTAGATATCATGATATTGCCTTACCTTGTATATTTAAAAAAGATGGTATTGGCAGCCACAAAAAATGGCAGTCTGACACTCACCAAAGCGCAGATGGCCGTCTGAACCGCAGGAAAATCGCTGCGCAGACCGAGGCCAGGAACAGCGCGCCAATCAGGTGCGGCGCCAGCAGGCCGGCGCTTGCGAGAAGGTAGAGCACTGCGGCGCCGGCTGCGAGGGCTGCGCCCCTCACCGGAGAGATGCCTGCCAGGAGCCCCAGCATCACCATCCAGGAAAGCAGGAAGAGCGCGAGCGTGAGATAGAACATCCTGTTCTCGATGACCGCAGGGCCGCTGAACGGGAAGGCGCTCCCAATCCCGTGCCAGGACGAAGCGGCCGCATCCCCTGAGCGGATGAGCCAGGGCTGGCTGCTCGTCAGGACCACATAGGGATAAGGCGAACTGAGGACGCGGAAGGACGCGGGCGTGATTCCCTCGTAGGAGACGTTCGGGGAATAGGGGCCGCTGCCGAGGAGGCCGTTCGGCTCCCCGCTGCCGTTTTCAGCTGAGGCGAAAAGCGGGCCTGTGGCCAGGCCATTGCGGAAAAGCCACAGCTCATCGTTCTCGAATACGAGCTCGATGTGCGGCACCCCTGCCTTCCTCTGGAAAAGATAGAGGTAGTGGGGCGATTCGTCATCGCCCTTGAACAGCAGGATGTAGCGGGCGCCCAGCGGGAGGAGCAGCTCAGCGGTGTTGTTGACGAACTGGCGGTTCTCGAAAAGCCATGAGAGATACCTGCCGGAGGGGTCGGTGGTGTCTGTGTAGACGTGCTCGGTTTCCACATTGAACGGCATTACGACCGGCTTGGAGAAGAAGCCGATTGCAGGCGCGCCAGCGGTCTTCTGGGTGGAATTTATCCAGTAATACCCGCTGTAGAAATGGGGCGGCAGGACCAGGATGCTCGTGTCGGTCTTGTCCGCGGCTATGATCGAGTCCGCCTGCGCCCAGCCATTGGGATAGGCCGTCGGGCCTGTCTGCCCCAGGAAGCCGAAGAAGCCGTAATTATATATGACCGGGATGAGGAGCAGGGCCAGGGGGATGAGCGGCCTGTACCTGCCCTGCGGGAAATGCTCAGTTATATAATGCGCGCCGTATGCGCCGAGCACGGAATAGGCCAGCGCGATGAGGCCCACGAACTTCTGGGAGTCCCTGAAGAAGAGCGAGAACTGCTGCGGGAGCGACGTGAAAACCCAGCCCAGCGGGCCTTCAAGGCCGAGGGCCAGGAGGAACGCGATGGCGAAGGCCGCCGCAAGCGAGGCCGCAAGCGCGCGGTCTTTTTTCAGCAGGGCCGCGAAGCCGAGGGCTGCGAGCAGGGCGATGGCGGCGAAGGGGACATACCACAGGCTGAAGACGTCCTTGGTCAGCGTGAACCCGGCCCTCCAGAAGCCGTGCATCGAAAGGACCGCAAGCTCCAGGGGCATGTGGCCGCCGCTGGCGCCGAAATCCTCCAGGTAGGCGGTGGCAGATGCAGGGGCGTATGTGTGCCCGAACGCAAGCAGCGCCGGGGCTATCCAGAAAAGGTTCATGGCGAGCACAAGGATGGCAAGGAGCGCGGTTTGCCTGAGCAGCGGCATGCCGTTCCTCGCACGCATGACGAACAGCGCCGCATAGCAGAGCAGGAGCATGAGGACGCCGTGGGAGCTCACCGACGCGAACGCAGTAATGAGCGCTGCGCTGGCGAGCCTGCCCCGGTCCTGCGGCTTGTCCAGGAAATCAGAGAAGACCTTTATGGCGAGGGGCCAGAGCGCGTAGGACAGGAGCAGCGCCCAGTGGCCTGCCAGGAAGCGGACGAACACGAACGGGTTGAGCATGTAGAGGAAGCCTGCGAAATACCGGCAATCGCCCAGCTTCCCAGGGAGCGAGCGGTGCATGCATGCGCCGCAGAGGAACAGCACGAGGAACAGGAGGCCTTTCTCCAGCAGCTCCACCGGCACCGCCTTTGAAAGCGCTGCGAGAACCAGGTTGAGCGGCATGTAGGCGCCGTAGGGATTCGTGACGTAGCCGTAGAGCTCGCCGAACTGGAAATCAGAGAAGGTGTTCGGGCCGACGGCCAGGTCCAGGGCCACGTAATATCCCGGGCCCAGCAGCGGGAGCACCAGCAGGAAGGCGAGCGCAAGGTAAACGGCCATCGGGCCCGGCCTCGGTAGCTGCATCACTTCTTATCCCCCCTCGTTCCTAGGTATTCTGCAATCGCGACCAGGGCGGACGAGGCGAAGAAGGCGTATGCCAGCACGCCCCATGGCTTGTAAGCGGCATCATCCAGGTAAAGCAGCAGCGATGCAACGAGGAACGAGAGCAAGAAAAGGGAAACCGGGGCTGCCTTCATGGCAGGGCCGAAAAGCCTGGCGGAAACAAGCGACAGCGCCGGGATAAGGAGGAGCACGAGCTCATCGCGCTGGACAAGATAGGCGCAGGCAGGCGCGGCCACCAGGGCCAGGCAGAGGACAACATTGCTCCAGGATACCTTCATTTTCTCCACCTCAGCACGTAAACGGCGCATGCCGCAAGCCCGGCGATGCTGACCAGGATGCCAGCATAAAACGCTTCCTGTGGTGCGAACTCCACTTCAATCCTGTTAAGCCCGGTCTCATTTATATAATATGAGTTGACCGCCCCGTAGGACGCCACGGGCAGGTAGTCGCGGCCGTTTGCCCGGGCGACCCAGAACGGGGACACCTGCTTCGCGAACGAGAGGAAGAACGGACCGGTCGAATTCACCCAGAGCGAGTAGGTTGAGGGGTCGATGCGGGTATAGTTGACGATTTCGGCAGGCATGGGTTCGCGCGGAACGCTCCGCACCAGGGTGACGTGGTCGATGTACATGGGGCCCGAGGGCCGGACTGTTATGTTGTGCACGCCTTTCGCGAGATAGGTTGCCGTGCCGGGCTCCGAGCCGTCTATCAGCACGGTGGCGTTCCCCCTGATGCGGTATGACAGGGCGTAAACGCCCGGCGAAACGACTTCCACGTGGGAGTAGGCGGGATGCGACGTCCGCAGCAGGTAGAAGGTGGAGGACGCGCTGTCTTCCACCACCTTTGCGCCTGGCCCTGAGAAATCCGACCTGCTTGTGAGCCTGTAGACTATGG
>CAZYGF010000036.1:0-6848 GCA_964647575.1 Microcaldota archaeon | reverse complement strand
CCTACACGGGCTTCAGGGACGTATACTACTGCATAAGCTGCGCCAAGCACAGGGGCATTTTCGAGAAGCTGAAGCAGCAGGCGCAGAGGAGAAGGGAGAGGGAAGCCTATGGATGAGGTATCCTTCGAAGGCAAGAAATACATAGCGCTGAAGCAGGATATCGGAAACCTACCGCTCATCGTCGTGAAGGCAAAGAAAGGATATGTCGCCTGCAGCTACATAGACAAGGAGACCGCGGAGAAGGTGGGCGACATCGCAGCGTTCGTGTCGGGCGTGAAGAACCTGGATGACCTGAAGAAGGCCAAGATAAGGTACACCACCACTTGGGCCGAGGACCTCGGCATAAGGGAAGGCATGAGCGTCAAGAAGGCCCTCGAGATAATGGATACGGAAGTCTGATTTTTAGCGCCTGCGGCCAGCGAATATCGCGCCAACCAGCACCAGCGGCAGTATGAACAGCGCGCTGCACAGGCTGTTGGTGTTGTTCTGGAAATAGTAGTCCGGCTTCAGCTTCCCCACGAGCGTCGCCTCCTGCACGCACATCAGCTGGTTGCTGCGCTCGCCAAAAAGCTTGGTATTGGAGGAGAGGCCCTGGGTGATGAAATTGCACATCTGCGGGTCGCCCAGTATCTTGGCCGCATCGAAAAAACAGTCGTTCATCTCAAGCTCGGCCCGCTGCTTCATGTCCTTGGTAGGCGCGCTGAGGCCGAACTTGAGCCATATGTCCGCGCATATCTCCTCGGTCTTCACCTTGTTCCCTAGGTGGGCCATAGTGATGGCTGCGAGATGGTAGCATTCGATTTTCTCTGATAGCCGGTCTTTCTGGTCGCACTCAGGTGTGGTCTTCAGGCCCAGGATGCTCTTGTAAGCTCCCTGCCCGTCCTGCGTGACACAGCCCGCCCCCACCAGGATGAGAAGGAAAATTGCGGGAACTATGGCTCGCTTCACGCTTACCCCTACCTTGGCTTCTCCGCGTATGGCTTGAGGAGCTTCTTGGCCTTGTCAAGCACGATGCGGATCTCCTTCTCGTTCTTTGCGCCGGCGCAGATGACCTTACCGTTCTTGAAGAGCAGCAGGGATGCCTTGGGCTCCTTGAATTTCAGTATGGCGCCAGGGAACTGCTCCGGCTCGTATTCCACGTCCTTGAGCTTGGATGCTATCTTGTAGAGGTCGAGCTCAAGACCCAGGTTGGCAGATGCCACGATGTTGGTTATGTCAATCTTGGGCTTCTTTGTGTTGTTTATCCTCTTGGCATAGGGCGTGAGCATCTTTATGGTCTTGTCGATGGTCCTCTCTATGAGGATGCGCTGCTTGCAGCCGACGCAGACGACCTTGCCGTTCTTGAAGAGCAGCAGGGATGCCTTGGGCTCCTTGAATTTCAGTATGGCGCCAGGGAACTGCTCCGGCTCGTATTCTATCTCCTTTATCTTGTTGGCGAGCGCGTAAAGGTCGAGCTCAAGGCCGAGAGAAGCCGAGGCTACCATGTTGGTGATTACAAAATCCGGTTTCTTAGACAAAAGACCACCCTCTTTTAAAAAGTATTTATATATACAACGAGAGATAGTATTTAAAAAGACTTTCTCACAAGGAAACGTCAGGAAAAACTAATGCTTTGTGGTCCACATGGTTAGAGCTTCAAAGGGTCCGATGAACAGGCAGACCAGGCGCTTGAAAGGCAAGAGCACGGTCACTGTGGCAGAATACGTCAAGACGTTCAAGGTCGGCGACAAGGTGGTCATAAAGCCCAAGGCCAAGTGGATAGGCATGCCGCACCTGAGATATTCAAACAGGCACGGCTTTGTGGTGGAGAAGAGAGGCAAGAGCTACGTCGTCGAGGTCAAGGATTACAGCAAGACGAAGAAGGTGGTGGTCAGCCCCATCCACCTAGTTCTGAGCGCATAGGGTGATGCTAATGGATATGAAATCATCGAAGCCGGTTACCGCGGCAGAGGCCAGGACCATACTGGCCGCCAGGAAGGAGGCTGGGGAGCTCGGCTACGAGCAGGCCCAGGCCCTTGAGAACCTCGAGGTCACGGTCAAGATAGAGCCGAAAAAGGTCGAAGGCCTTGAGGGGAAACTCGTCAAGGCAGGGAAAATCGGCAAGGAACTGGCCGCAAAGCTCATAGACATACGGCCGGACAACCCCGCGACCGTGAGGGCCATACTGTCCAAGGACAAGGTGGAGCTTACCGAAGAAGAGGTAAACGAGATAGTCAAGGAACTCGCATAGGGGGGATAGGGATGGAAGACTATGCATGGGTCATCGAGTATTTGCCATCAGGCCACGCCGAGGCGCTCCGCAGGGAGCCCGCGGTCCAGCTTTTGGGCACCCGCTTCTTCACGCTCCTCGAGGCCACGGTCAACCCAGCATCCAGCATAATGCTCAGCCAGAAGGTCAATGTCGGCAAGGAAGGCAGGACCGAGATAGTCCACATAAAGGGCAGGATAACCTACGAGGACCTGACCAACGGCGCCAGGGAGTTCCTGCCGAGCATGCTCAAGAAGGCGGTGGAGGAAAGGGAGGCTGAGTTCGTCGCTTTCATAAACAATGCACGACCCATATCCATAAGGGTGCACACCCTTGACCTGCTGCCGGGCATAGGGAAGAAGACCATGGAAGCCATACTCCATGAGCGGGAAACGAAGCCGTTCGAAACGTTCGTTGACCTTCACAAGCGCGTCCCTACTCTCACCGACCCCGTCGGCATATTCGTCCACCGCATACTCAACGAGCTCCAGGGCAGCGAGAAATACTACCTGTTCACCAAGCCGCCCACGCACTTCAGGCCCGACCAGCCCATGCACTACAGGCCGGGCGGCAGATAGCTTGATAATCCTTTTTTTCGTTAGTCCTGCATGAAATACGCGGTATTATTGTTCGGACTGATGCTTGTTGCGGGCGGATTCGCCGCCAGCTCAGATGCGAGCGCGCAGCTGGAGCAGTGCGTGCAGAGCTGCTGCTCCCAGGCTGGCGGCACGTGGACCAGCGACGGCGACTGCGTTAACGCCGATGAGGATGCGTTCAACCAGTGCTCCTCCAAATGCATCAGCAGCGCATTCCAAAGCACAGGGTGCTGCGGCCCGGCGGCCCTGCTCGCAGGGGTTGCGGCGCTGGCTGCATTCCGCAGATGACTGTCCATTCGGACCTCGGGGAGCTTGCAGATCCTGAGAAGGCGAGGCTGCTTTCGGGGTTTTTCAAGACAGGTGAGGGCGAATACGGAGAGGGCGACATTTTCCTCGGGGTGACCGTCCCGGAAACGCGCAAAATCGCGAAAAGATACTCGTCTATGCCGCTGGAAGGTGTGGCAGGGCTTCTCCGCAGCAGGATACACGAGGAACGGCTTGCGGGCCTGCTCATACTTGTCGATAAATACCGGAAAGCGAAGCATGATGAGGCAAGGAAGCGGATTTTCAGGTTCTACCTGGCCAACACCCAGGGCGTGAACAACTGGGACCTGGTGGACCTTTCCACGCCTGAGATTGTCAGCGACTACCTGCTGGAACACGTAAAAGAACGCGCAATCCTATACCGGCTCGCCCGCTCGCGCAACCTCTGGGAGAGGCGGATTGCCATAATGGGCACGTTCTGCCTCATAAAAGCGCGGCAGTTCGGCGATGCCCTTGGCATAGCCAGGATGCTACTCAAGGACGAGCACGACCTCATCCACAAGGCAGTGGGTTGGATGCTCAGGGAAATCGGCAAGCGCGATCAGGCGGCGGAAGAGCAGTTCCTGAGAAAGCACTGCAAGACGATGCCGCGGACCATGCTGCGCTACGCCATAGAGAAGTTCGATGCCAGGAAGCGCGGATTCTACATGAAGAAATAAATGGGCCCACCCAGGATCGAACTGGGGATCTTCGCTGTGTAAGAGCGATGTCTTAACCATTGTCCGGCTGCCTGACTTGTTCTGCCTCATGGCTTTTTCCAGGGTTTTGCCATGAGAGAAACAGAAGTCAAAAAGCCTCTCGACTATGGGCCCTGGGAATAGGTTAGTCTGATTTGGTTTTTATTTCCTTCTTACAGCGTTTGCAGAACGATTTTCCCTTCGCGTCAACGCCTTCCAAAGATCTCGAGAATGCCATGACGCACTTCCTGTTCCTGCAGTGCCCCAGCCCGAATGTGTGTCCCAGCTCGTGCACCACTTCCTTCGCTATCCGCTCCTTGAACAGCGCGTTGGCGGTTGCCGGGCTGGAAATAGGCCCGTAGAATCTCGGGTCCAGCCGGGCGAGCGAGACGATGCAGCTTTTTCCTTTTGCCATCCCGAAAACGAAGGGGAAATGCGAACCGAACAAATCGTCCCGGGTGATGAAGACCGCCTTATCGGCCTCGCTGGCGACCGCGGGCGCGAGTTCCTTCAGGAACACCCCGGCGTCATACTGCCTGCGCTGGCTGCGGAACGAGCGGGTAAGCGGCTCGTCTATCAGCTCGGTCGTCACCGCCGCCCCGAACTCGCGGCTTATCGCATCCAGCAGGGGATGGAAACCTGGCATCGTTCGGCCCAGAAGGACGACCAGTATGCGCATAGAAACCAACGGAAGGAAAATGAAAAGGGGATTGCCTCAGACGTTGTAGTACTTCTGGAGCTCCAGCGCGGTCACGCCCTTCAGCGATTCCTTGTGCTGCCTCTCCTTGAGCTCTATGAAGTCCCCCATGAGTTCCACAGGGACGACGCCCTTCAGGAACTTCACGTCGCTCTGCAGAGCCACCGAAGCCTCGTGCAGGCTCATGGGCAGCTCCTTCGCCACCCTGGCCTTCTTGCCTTCCACTTCCACAGGCTCGCCCGGCTCTATCTTGTTCTTTATGCCGTCAAGGCCCGCTGCCACGACAGCCGAGTAGGCGAGGTATGGGTTTGCCGACGGGTCTGCGCCCGCATAGACCACCCTCTTGGTCTCCTTGATGTTCTTCTTGGCATAGGGAACGTAGACGAGGCAGTCATGCCTTGTGGCGCTCCAGCCCATCGTCCGGCTGTCCGCGGCCAGTTTCCTGTAGGAGTTGGGCGTCGGCGCCGTGAAGAGCGAGAGCGCTGCTGCGTGCTCCAGGAGGCCGCCTATGTAGTACCTGCCGGTCTGGCTGAGCTGGCCGTAGTCCTCCTTGCCCTCGTAGAACACGTTCTGGTCGCTGGCCTTCCACAGGCTCACGGCCACGTTGAGCGAGTTGCCACGTTCTCCGTCAACGGGGTATGGGATAAACGTCGCCGACGCGTTTACTGCCGTGGCAAGGTTCTTCGTGATGAACTTGAGCGTGTTGACCGCATCCGCTGCTGATTTCAGGCCCCTCTCGGCAAGCTCGAACGTCTGCTGCGCCGTGGGCGACCGCCCGTGCTTGTGCGAATCGACGAGCATGCCGAAGCTGTCCTCCATGGTCTCGGCGATCTGCGTCCGTGCCGCGTACATGGAGTCGTATGGCGTCGCCACGTATGCGCCCCGGTTCTCGTTGGAAAGTGGCGACGGCCCCCATCTGGCCTCGCGCGAGTCCATCATGAGTCCGCTCCCCCTGCCGCGCGTAGTCTTGTCCGCGGTCGCGGTGTCGAAAAGATAGCAGTCCACTTCAGCGCCAACCAGCGCGTTCTTTATGCCTGCCGCGCTGAGGTTCGTCTCCATCCGCTCTGCCACGTACCTAGGGTCCCGGAGGAAGCGCTCCTTCTTTATGGCCACGAGTATGTCGCACAGCAGGCGCACCGTCGCTGGCTCCCAGGGAAGCCTCGCGAGCGTGTCCGGGTCAGGGAGCAGGACGAGCTCGCCCTGGTCATTCGGCCCGAATACCTCTGTCAGGTCAGCGGCGTACATGCCGTTGCCGAAGGACGCCTCCTCTATCTTCCTGTTGGAGACGCTTACCCTGTGCATAAGGCCCTTGACGTCGAAGAACTGGAAGTCAATCCACCTTATCTCGTTTGTGGTGATATATTTCAGGACATCATCTATCGCGGACAAAAAAACCACCTCGGTTTCCTGTGCTCCGTTAGCCATAGAAGGAATAAATACGTTTCGAAACCTAGTTCTTTCCATGTTCGGCACCTCCGGCATCAGAGGCATCTACGGCACAGACATAACCGAGGGGCTGGCGCTGAAAATAGCGAATATCTTCGCTACGGGCCCGCTTGCCGTCGGCCGGGACATAAGGGAGAGCGGCATCCCGCTCTTCCATGCGGTTTCCGCAGGCGCGGTTTCGGCAGGCGCGGACGTGGTCGATTTGGGCATAGTGCCCACGCCGACAGTGGCGCTCGCAGGCGGGAGGGGCATTATGATAACCGCATCCCACAACCCGCCTGAGTATAACGGCCTCAAGCTCATGGAGAACGGCAAGGAGATAGGCAAGGAGTTTGAGAAGGAGATTTCGAAGGCGTACGGGGAAAGCACGCTCAGGATGAGCAGGAAGCCGGGCCGGGTGGGCAGGGACACTGAGATAATAGGCAGGCACAAGGCGCTCATAGCCGGCATGGTGGACGCGCAGGCGATAGCGAAAAGGAGGCCGAAGGTCGTGGTGGACTGCAACGGCGCCGCCGCGGTGATTACGCCGTCGCTGCTCTCTGACCTGGGATGCGAGGTCGTGAGCGTCAACTGCTCATTGGAGACGTTCGCGCGGCCGTCAGAGCCCAACGAGAAGAACCTCGCGCATCTCGGCGGCATCGTGAAGAGCGCCAACGCAGATTTCGCGATAGCCCATGACGGCGACGGCGACAGGTGCGTGGTTTTCGACGAGACCGGAACGATGCTGCCGCTGGACGTGCAGCTCGCCATCATGATACAGCACGAGCTCGATTCTTCAAAAAACAGGAAAATCGTCTCCACGGTGGAGGCGTCGCTGACCATACGCGACGTGGTGGAGAAGGCGGGCGGGAAGATAGTGA
>CAZYGF010000035.1:0-6896 GCA_964647575.1 Microcaldota archaeon | reverse complement strand
ACGACACGCGCGGCTACATAATGTATTACCCGCAGGAGCCGCTGGTGCAGACGAGCATCTACAAGGCGCTCAAGCTGCGCGAGAAGTCCGCAGGGCAGAACTGCGTGGTCGCGCTCACGAGCTACCACGGCTACAACATGGCAGATGCCATAGTCGTCAACCGCTCCTCCATAGACCGCGGGCTCCACCGCATATGCATGTTCAAGACCTACGAGACCGAGGAGCGCATGTATCCAGGAGGCCAGAAGGACAAGATAGAGCTGCCCACGCCCGAGGTAGTCGGCTACCGCGGCGAGGAACCCTACAAGCACCTTGCCGAGGACGGCATAATCATGCCCGAGAGCGAGGTCGAAGGCAAGGTCGTGCTGGTCGGCAAGACGTCGCCACCCAGGTTCCTCGAGGAAATCTCGGTGTTCGGCGCAGTGGAGGAGAAGAAGCGCGAAAGCTCGCTCTCGCTGAAATCCGGCGAGAAGGGCAAGGTCGACTCGGTGCTCATAACCGAAGGGCCGGGCGGAAACCGCATGGTCAAGGTGCGCGTGCGCTCCATAAAGACGCCGGAAATCGGCGACAAGCTAGCGTCCAGGCACGGGCAGAAGGGAGTCATCGGCCTGCTCGTCCCCCATGAGGACATGCCGTTCACAGCGTCTGGCATCGTCCCGGACCTAATAGTCAACCCCCACGCCATACCATCGCGTATGACCGCGGGCCACCTGCTGGAGACGCTCGGAGGCAAGGCCGGCGCTCTCTCAGGCCTGCTCATGGACGGCAGCGCGTTCAGCGGCAACACCGAGGACGAATTCCGCGCCATACTCAAGAAGGCCGGATTCGACGAATACGGCGAGGAGGTAATGTACGACGGCCTCACCGGCAAGGAAATCAAGACCAAGCTGTTCATAGGCAATGTCTATTACCAGAGGCTCCACCACCTGGTGTCCAACAAGATGCACGTGCGCAGCCGCGGCCCTGTCCAGCTGCTCACCCACCAGCCGACCGAAGGCCGCGCAAGGGAAGGAGGCCTCAGGTTCGGAGAGATGGAACGCGACTGCCTCATAGGCTACGGCGCGAGCATGCTCATCAAGGAGAGGCTGCTGGAGGAGAGCGACAAGACCATACAGCTGGTCTGCACCGAATGCGGCTCCATAGCGACGCATGACTACGCGCGCAACAAGGACGTGTGCCCCATCTGCGAGAACGAGAACGTGGAGCCAGTGGAGATGAGCTACGCGTTCAAGCTGCTGCTCGACGAGATAAAGTCGCTGTACATATTCCCGCGGATGATGCTGAAGGAGAAGGGTTGATGGTTATGATTGAAGTCAAGAAGGTCATGGATAAGCTGAAGTTCTCCCTATTCTCGCCGGAGATGATACGCAAGATGTCAGCGGCGAAGATAACCGTGCCTGACACCTACGATGATGACGGCTACCCCATCGACGGCGGCCTCGTTGACACGAAACTCGGCGTGGTCGATCCCGGCCTGCGCTGCAAGACCTGCGGCGGCAGGGTGAAGGAATGCCCCGGCCACTTCGGCCACATCGACCTGGTCAGGCCCATCATGCACGTGGAGTTCGCCAAGCACATATATTACGTGGTGAAATCAACGTGCCCGTCATGCTACAAGCTGCTCAGCAGGAAGCCCGTGCCCGTAAAGGAAATAGAGGAAATCGAGAAGATCGAGGAGAAGCCCGCCGTGGTCCCGGCGCCCGGGAAAGAGATAATCGGCTCCGAAGTGCCTGTGCTCGAGGCTGCCACGGCAGCGGCGGAAGTGGAGATCAAGGCCAAGAAGCCCAAGAAGGAGAAGAGCGCGCGCAAGTGCAACCACTGCGGCGTGGAGCTCCCGGAGATAAAGCTGCTCAAGCCGACGACCATATTCAAGGACAAGGACATGATGCTGCCCACGGACATCCGCGACTGGCTCGCATCGATCAACGACAACGATCTGCGCGAGCTGGGCTTCGACCCGGTTTATTCCCGGCCGGAATGGATGGTGATAACCGCGCTGCCGGTGCCGCCGGTCAACGTAAGGCCGTCGATCACGCTCGAGACTGGCGAGAGGAGCGAGGACGACCTCACCCACAAGCTGGTCGACATCATCAGGATAAACCAGAAGCTCGAGGCGAACATCAACGCGGGCGCGCCGCAGCTGATTATCGAGGACCTGTGGGAGCTCCTCCAGTACCACGTGACGACGTATTTCGACAACGAGACGGCGAACATACCCCCGGCGAGGCACAGGAGCGGCAGGCCGCTCAAGACGCTCGCCCAGCGGCTCAAGGGCAAGGAAGGGAGGTTCAGGTACAACCTGTCAGGCAAGCGTGTCAACTTCTCGGCGAGAACCGTCATCTCCCCTGACCCGCGCATCAACCTCGACCAGGTCGGGGTGCCGATCGCCATAGCAGAGGAGCTCACCGTTCCCGTGCACGTGACCGAATGGAACATAGAGTTCTGCAAGAAGCTCATACTCTCAGACGCGTACCCGCAGGCAGTATACATCATACGGCCCGACGCCAAGAGGATAAAGGTCGGCGAGACGCCTGAGATGAAGAAGGAGCAGACCGAGGCCCTCAAGGTCGGCTCCATTCTCGAGCGCCAGATAATGGACGGCGACATATCCATATTCAACCGGCAGCCCTCCCTCCACCGCATGTCGATGATGGCCCACGAGGTCAAGGTCCTGCCGGGCAAGACATTCAGGCTCAACCCGGTGGTCGTCTCGCCGTATAACGCAGACTTCGATGGCGACGAGATGAACCTGCACATCCTGCAGACCGAGGAGGCCCAGGCCGAGGCGCGCTACCTGATGAAGGTCGACAGGCAGCTGCTCTCGCCAAGGCACGGCCACGCGATAATCAAGCCGCAGGAGGACCACGTGTCCGGCCTGTATTTCCTGACGCACGACGACGCCGTTTTCACGAAAGAAGAAGCGGCGAGCATGCTCTACCTCATAGGCATAACCGAGCTCCCGGCGTCGGACGCCGCCGGAGGCAAATACACCGGCAAGCTTCTCTTCTCGCAGCTGCTGCCGCCTACGGCGAACCTGCGGACCACGTCCAAGCTCGGCCAGGAGATCGTGATAAAGAACGGCAAGCTCCTCAAGGGCGCAGTAGAGAGCAAGGTCATGGAAGGCGAGCTCCTGGAGAACATGTTCGTCACCGAGGGCCCCGAGTTCACGAAGAATTTCATAGACCGCGCGACGCGGATTGCGCTCGAAGCGATTTCCATGCACGGCCTGAGCGTGTCGCTCAAGGACTACACCGTATCCGAGAACGGCGTGGGCAAGGTGAAGGAGATCACCGACAAGATGAACCGCGAGGTCGACAACCTGGTCATGCAGTACCGCAGCCGCTCGCTGGAGCGCGCGCCCGGCATGAGCCTGAAGGAGACGCTCGAAGGCCTCATAGTCGAGATAACCAGCAAGACGCGCGAGGACGTCGGCAAGGTCGTCGAGCACGACCTGGGCATAGAGAACCCGTCCATCATCATGGCAAAGATAGGCGCCAGGGGCAGCCTGCTGAACGCCATCCAGATGTCCGCGCTGGTCGCGCAGCAGACTGTCCGCAACAAGAGGCTGGCGAGGGGCTACAAGGGGAGGATACTCCCATACTTCAAGCCCGGCGCGCTCACCGCGCTTGAGCGCGGCTTCGTCTATTCGTCGTTCCACAAGGGCCTTGCGCCCTATGAGTTCCTGTACCACGCCATGGGCGGCAGGGAAGCGCTGGTCAACACGGCCATCCGCACTGCGCGCTCAGGCTACATGCAGCGCAGGCTGATAAACGCCCTGCAGGACCTGGTGGTGTTTGACGACATGACCGTGAGGAACGCGGACATGAGCATCATCCAGTTCGTCTACGGCGGCGATGCCAAGGACCCGATGTTCGCGTCCAAGGCCGAGCTGATTGACGTGACCAAGCAGGACGACGTGGACACTGCGTGAGGGGATTATGATGACTACCGTGAAAAAACCGAACGTTATGATCCCGCCCTATGAGGCGGTCGGCGTCATATGCGCCCAGAGCATCGGCGAGCCGGGCACCCAGATGACCATGCGTACCTTCCACTACGCAGGTGTCGCGGAGCACGTGCCCACGGGCCTTCCCAGGCTCATCGAGATCGTCGATGCCAAGAAGGAGCCGAAGAAGGCGATTATCGACGTCCACCTCAAGAGCGCCTACGCGAAAAGCCCGACAGAGGCGGAGAAGGTGGCCAAGGAGCTGGCCAGCATCTTCGTCAGGGACGTGGCGCGCGTGGAGGACGACCTGGAGACCCTGACCATCGAGGCGGCGTTCAGCGAGAAGGACGGCAAGGGCCAGAGCGTGACGTTCAACATGCTCAAGAAGGCGCTGGAGCCGTTCTGCAGCGAGATGAAGGTCAGCGAGAACAGGATCACGCTCTACCCGGCCAAGGAGAAGCCCAAGGAGACCAAGACCGGCGAGAAGAAGGAGAAGAAGATAACCGCGAAATACGTGCGCCGGCTCACGCAGAAGATAAAGGAAGCCATAGTGAAGGGCGTGCGCGGCATATCGCGCGCCGTGGTGGTCAAGGACGAGGACGGATACTTCGTCCGTGCAGGAGGCTTCAACATAGTCGGCGCATGCATGAACCCGGCCGTTGACGTCAAGCGCATCTACACCAACAACATAAGGGAGATAGAGCGCGTGTACGGCATCGAGGCCGCCCGCAAGGCCATAATCAAGGAGACAAAGGACGTCCTCGAGATGCAAAAGCTCGCTGTCGATATCCGCCACATCATGCTCATCGCCGATGCGATGACCTACTCCGGCACCGTGAAGTCCATCGGAAGGCACGGCCTGTCAGGGGAGAAGGTCGGCGTGCTCGGGCGCGCGGCGTTCGAAGAAACGATAAAGCACCTGATAAACGCGAGCGCGTTCGCCGAGGAGGAGAAGCTCATAGGCGTGACCGAGAACATAATAGTCGGCCAGACCGTGCCGGTCGGCACGGGCAAGATCAGGCTTGTCATGAAGCACAGGAAGAAAGGGTGAATGCAATGGCAGACGATGCAAAGGAACCGCAGGAAGAATCCACTCCAGACGAGGAATCGGTGGAAAGCGCAGTCCAGGAAGAGGCAGGCGAAACGGCGGAGGGCGAAAAGCCCAAGAAGGTCCGCTCCAAAAAAACACGCGTCGTCCGCAGGAGGAAGAGCAGGAAGGAGAAGGAAAGGCCGCTCACCGGCGCCATGCGGCTCGCGGTGGAGAGCGGCAAGGTAGACTTCGGCTCGAGGACGGCCAGCAGCAAGGCGAAATTGTTCGTCGTCGCGGGCAATGCCCAGCCGGACGTGCGGGCCCGCGTGATGGCCCTGTCCAAGGCATCGGACATCCCGGTCATAGAATTCGAAGGAAGCTCCATGGAGCTCGGCTCGGTGTGCGGCAAGCCATTCCCGGTCTCCGTGCTCTCCATTTACGAAGAGGGCTCGTCCAGCATACTCGAGCTCGCGAAGAAGAAATAGAAGGTATTGCGATGGAGCTGGAACTTAGCGGCGACGACCTCGATATCTTCTCCAATTTCGAGAAAATAACCCATATCATGCCGTCTGACTACCTTTCCGGAGCCACGTCTATGGTATTCCTCGTCCCGCGCGAGTCGCTCGGCCGGGCCATAGGCAAGGGCGGGGCGAACATCGAGAAGCTCAAGCACATATTCCGCAAGCGCGTGATAATCGTAGGCGACAGCGACGACCCGGAGGGCTTCGTGCGCAGCTTCTTCAGCAACATAACCATCTACGACATCGAGATACGCGACGTCATGGGCGAGAAGGCGATGATACTCACCATAGACGAGAAGGACCGCGGGATTGCGATAGGCCGCGACGGCGAACGGATAAAAGCGGCGAAATCCTTTTTGAAGAAGAAATTCAACGCGACGGTGCATCTCCGCACGCGGAGGAGCCCGCTCATCCCGCCGATGGCGTCGCCACCCTGATTTTTATTAACGAGCTGCCATACCGTTCCTGCTGCATACGATAATGGCCCCCTGAACTCAAGTGATGACGGAGCGGCTGAACACGTATGCAGCTCTTTATCTCACTCCGAAAACGGAAAGCGTGATCTCGCTTATTGCTATGCGGTTCCTCTTCAGGACCTCGTAGGTGTCGGTCCCCTCCTCTATCTTCCTCGCGCCGCCGCTTATCCAGTAGTACGCGCGGCCGTCCGGGTCCGTGCGCTTCGTCACCTTCGCGGCATACCTCTCCTTCTGGAAGCGGTTGGTTACCGTGATTTTCGCCTTTGCCGGGTTCTCGGGCAGGTTGATGTTGAAGAACTTGTTCCCTTCCAGGTCCGGCCTGAGGTTCCTTATGAGCTCTGCGGCCCTGTTCGCCACCGCACCGGCGTGTTCCCACTTCTTCCTTTCGTGCCATTCCTTCTTTCTCATGCGGATGGAGAATGCGATTGCGGGCACGTTCTCGAGCACGGACTGCCAGCACGCGCCCAAAGTGCCGGAGCCCAGGACCGACGCCATGCCTGTGTTGTCGCCCATGTTTATGCCGGACAGCACCAGGTCCGGCTTCTGGAACTCGCCGGAATGCAGCGCGAACAGCACACAGTCCGACGGCGTGCCGTTTATGGAATAGACTGCCTTGTCCAGCTGCTGCAGGCGTATGGGCTTGTGGAGCGTGAGCGCGCCTGATATGGCGCTGCGCTGCCTGTTCGGTACAATCGCGTATGCAGTGCCGAACCGCTTCGCCACTGCGAGCAGGATGCGCAGTCCCTCGTTGTCGCCGTCGTCGTTCGTTACAAGGATATTCAAGGCATCAGCCTCGTCCTGTCGCGCGGGAACATCATGCACTCGCGGATGTTCTCCTGCTTGCACAGCTTCATGACGAACCGTTCCAGGCCGATGCTCCAGCCCGCGTGGGGCGGCGCGCCCATCCTGAACGCGCTGATATA
>CAZYGF010000034.1:0-7182 GCA_964647575.1 Microcaldota archaeon | reverse complement strand
TATGCCGTCTATTATAGTGATCATGCCCTTTGATTTCGCGTATCTGCAGATTTCCCTGATGTGGTTGCGCACGCCCATGCTCGTCTCGTTATAGACCATTGCCAGCGCCCTGGCTTCGCTTTCGTCTATCTTCGCCTTCGCCCGCTCCAGGTCCCAGCCGCTGCCGTCCGCGCCGCGGTGCGGCAGTGGCTGCGCATACACCTGCACCGTGGTGACGAGGTGGTCGCCGAACTCGCCGTTCGGCAGGCACAGGACGCGATCGTTTTTCTCGCACATGTTGAGCACCAGCGCCTCAAGGCCCAGCGCGCCTGAGCCGGTGATGACATACGCCTCCTCGGCGCCGAAATAAGTGCGCAGCCGCGTCACCAGGTCGCGGTAGAGCGCGGAGAATTCGTCGCTCCTGTGGGTTATCATCTCCTTTGTCTGCGCCTTCGCTATCTCGTCGAGAACAGGCACCGGGCCGGGGCTGAGCAGTATCGTCATACAGCCATAGATGGGCTGCAAAATCTAAAAAGATATGCAATTGCCGCCTACACGCAAACATTATAATATACAGAGGTAAGAGCTGATGCAGGCTGGGGGAAATGGCAGCAAAAAAACCAGTGGCGGCAGAAAAACCAGGATATGCCCAGGACATGGATGAGAACTGTCCGAGCGGCATTACCGAATTGGACACTGCGCTCCAGGGCGGCTTCCCGAGGGGCTCGGTCGTGCTGCTCGCAGGAGGCTCAGGCAGCGGGAAGACCGTGTTGTCGTTCCAGTGGCTGTTCGACGGCGTGAAGCGCGGCGAGAACTGCATGTACATCTCGCTGACCGAGCCGCTGTTCAAGATAGTCAAGAACCTGGAGACCCTGGATTTCTACGACAGGAAGGCCATAGAGGACCAGCGGCTGAAGATAATAGACATCCGTGTGATGTACGGCGACCAGTTCTACGGCGAAAAGGTCATGGAGTTCATAGAGGACCAGGTCAAGTCGGCAAACATCAAGCGCGTGTGCATCGACTCCATCACCGCCATCGCATATAACCTGAAGGATAAGGCAGAGGTCAGGAAGCTGATATTCGAGCTGGGCAGGATACTGACCTCGCTGGGCTGCACGACCGTGCTCACCAGCGAGACCGCGGACACCAGGGAGGGGTATTCCGTTTACGGCGTGGAGGAGTTCATAGCCGATGTGATCATAAGACTGGACCAGGTGCGCGTCGGCGAGGAGTTCCAGAGGATACTGCAGATAGTAAAGATCCGGGGGCGAGGCTATACAAGCGAGGACCGGTATTTCAGGATAACGCCCAAGGGCATAACCGTCTTCCCGAAAGTAAAGATGCCGTTGGGATATCCGTCCACCATGGAGCGGGTATCCACCGGCAACGCCGTGCTGGACCATATGCTTGGCGGCGGCCTTTTCATCGCCTCATCCACCATACTGGACGGAACCGCGGGCACCGGCAAGAGCATGCTGGCGCTGCAGTTCCTCGGCGAGGGCCTGAAGCATGGGGAGCCCTGCTTATACGTGAGCTTCGAGGAGAGCAGGGAGCAGGTGCTTAGGAACGCCAAAAGCTGCGGCTGGGACTTCGGCAAGTACGAAAAGGCCGGGCTGCTCACGCTCAGGTGCGTCTATCCTATGGAGAAGTTCATGGATGAGCACCTGGCCGAGATACAGCACATAGTGGAAAAGAAAGGCGTCAAGAGGTGCGCCATAGACCCGCTGAGCGCGATTGCCAGCGCGTTCCCGGAGGACAGCTACGTGAACTTCGCCAAAAGGCTCAACAACTACATGAAGGCCATGGAAGTCACATCCATGTTCACCTCATCCGTGCACCCTGATACGGGCGGCGGGAAGGGGGACCGCCACCTGTCCACCACCGTGGACAACATCATAACGCTAAGGCAGGTGGAGATGCAAGGCGAACTGCAACCGGTCCTGAACGTGGTCAAGGAGAGGGGAAGCACGCACAGCAAGGAGCTGAGGAGATATGACATAACCGCGGAGGGGCTAGTCATAGGGTCTTCCCTCTCAGGCTACGAGGCGGTCATAACCGGCGTAGGCAGGAAGGTCTCCCAGACCGTGGAGGAAAAACTCGAAGCTGAGTTCAAGCGGTTCCTGGGGCCCATGGGCACGCAGACGTTCAAGGAGCTTTCGGGAGCCGGCATCTCTGAAGAGGGCATCGGTGCCTACATCGATTCGCTGGTGAAGGGGCACATCATCAGGCCAGAGGATGCAAGACCGTTCAAGGACAGCGTGGCAGCCATACTGCAAGGCGAGGGGGGGCTGCCGCCGAAGCTTGCGAAGAAGAAGGGAGTGCTTGGCGGCCTGTTTGGGGGCGGCCGGCCATGAGGATAAGCATACGGCTGGCGCTGTTTTTCATAATCATCATGACCCTGGCCATAGGATTCCTCAGCTGGTTCTATACCGAAAACGCAGGGTCAGCCATAATCGAGAGGACAGATGCGCAGCTGGCCAGCATAGGCATCCTGAAAATAAACCAGCTGAACTTTTACACAACCGACGAAATGCAGCACCTAGGGCACGTGGCAATTATTATCAGCTACTGGAACCTCAGTGATATAAATACGGTGAAATCGGAGCTGAACGTACTCCACAAGGTCCAGCCGGACTTTGATGCGATGTTCATCATGGACCTTAACGGCACAGTCGTGGCGTCCACGAATGCCAGTGAAGAGGGACGGGATGCGTCCAAGGAGAGCTATTTCAGCGCCGGCCAGGCAGGGCCGTCCTTCAGCACCAGGTTCTATCCGCCTGGATCGGGCGGGCAGCCGGCCTATTTCATCACGACCCCGCTAAGGGACGGAAGCGGGCGCACGGCCGCGGTGCTCGGGGCCAGGGCATCCATGAAAGAGACCGTTGCACTCATGTTTGAGTTTGCCGGCATGGGCAGAACCGGAGAGGTGTTCCTGACGGACAGCTACGGCGCACCCATCACAGCCCTCAAAAAAACGAGAAACTATACGGGGCCGCTCCGCACCCAGGCGGTGGCTGAATGCCTGAAAGGGAATAACGGCAGCGCGACCTACCAGGACTACCACGGCGACATGGCCATCGTGAGGTATTTCTGGCTGCAGGACAATGGCGTGTGCCTCATATCCAAAATCGACAGCAGCGAAGCCCTGGCGCCGATAAACCGGCTGGATGCAACCGTCGTCCTGGTCACTTCAATCCTGCTCCTGCTCACGCTCGCGGCCACACTCCTGATAGTGCAGAGGGCATTCGCGCCCATAGACGAGCTCACCAGGGTGGTGTCTGCAATCAGCAAGGGGGACCTGCGCAGCGATTTCAATCCAAGGATGAGGGAATCCAATGATGAGATGGGCCTGCTGGCGCAGGCATTCGACAGGACGCTTGTCAGCCTCAAGCTGGCCATGAAGGAGACCTCGCCACAGCTGAAAATAGAGAGCAAGGCGCTCCGCGAGGCGCTCGATGAGCGGACCAAGGCTGAAGTCAGGTACAGGGCGCTCATCAAGACAACGCCTGATGCGGTGGTAGTCACGAACCAGAGCGGCGTCATAAGCGAGATATCCGCCCGCACCATGGAGTTGTTCGGCGCAACCAAGCAGTCCGAATTGGTGGGAAAGGATGCCTACGATCTCCTGCCGCCAGAGACGCGGGACAAGGAGAGAAGGGTCATCACGAATACGCTGAACGCCGGGGGGGAGATGAACGGAGTCAAGCTCATGATGCAGCGGAAGGACGGCAGCACATTCACTGGCGAAATCAATATCAGCAGGCTGAAGGACGCGGCAGGCAGGCATGTAGGGACGATACTGACCCTCAGGGACGTCACCAGGCGCGAGGTAGAGGACAAGGTGCTGCGAGAGGCGCTTGCAAAGGCAGACCGGGCAGAGAAGGAGCTGGAAGCGGAGAGGAACCTGGCGAACAAGTACCTGAATATAGCCGAGGTCATACTGCTCGCCATAGGGGCGGACCAGAAGGTGACGCTCATAAACAGGAAGGGCTGCGAGGTGCTGGGATACAAGGAATCGGAAATCATCGGGAAGAACTGGTTCGAGAAGTTCGTCCCGAAGAAGGCAAGGGAGCGCACCAGGGAGACATTCGTGAAGCTCATCGCTGGCGAGATAAAGGAGGTTGGATACTATGAGAACGAGGTCCTGACCAAAAACGGCGAGGAGAAGCTCATTGCCTGGCACAACACCATCATGCGCGATGACGGCAGGACGATTGGGACCCTGAGCTCGGGCGAGGACATAACGAAGCGCAAATTTACAGAGGAACGGCTGGGCAGCCTGGGCAGGCTCTATGCGATGACCGAGGACATAGGGCAGATGGCTGCAGATGCGCGGCGCAAAAATCTGGGCATGGAGGAGATAATCGGGAGCATGTGCAGGATACTTGTTGAGAGGGGCGGCTTCAGGATGGCATGGGTTGGGCTCACTGATGCCAGGACCAGGATGGTGAAGCCCATTGCCCATGCAGGCGTGGAAAAGGGCTACCTTGTCAACATAAAGGTTTCCACGGATAATGTTCCCGAAGGGCAGGGGCCGACAGGGATAGCCATACGCGAGAACGTGACGGTAATCATCGATGATTGGGCAAAGGACCCGCGGATAAGGCTGTGGCGCGCTGCAGGCATGAAGCGAGGCTACCGGTCGTCCGCCGCCTTCCCCCTGCGGAAGGAGGGCAAGCCCGTGGGGACGCTGAACGTATATTCGGAAAATGCATCATTCTTCGACCACGAGACCGTCAGGGCGCTGGAGGGCGTCGTTGACATGGTCGCAGCGGCAGCATTCCAGTCAAAAGGCAGCAAACGGAGGTAGACATTCACATGGCGAAGGCAAAAATGGAAAACGCGGTCTCGGAACTGGTGGAAAGGCACATGCAGGGCGGAGTGATAATGATGGAGCTTCCCGCCGACGAGTATTTCGAAGCCAGCGCCACATCAGTGGTTGCGCTGACCAAAAGGGGTTTCGATGGCATATACGTGAGCTTCCGCCAGCCGTACAAGGAGTCCCTCGCGATGCTGAAAAAGAGGGGCGCGGATTCCGCGAAGCTGTTTTTCATAGACAAGATGGCGGGGGAGGACGGCGGCAGGTGCGTCCACATAGCCGCTAGAATCGCGGTTGACGAGTTCGTAAGGGCCATAAACACGTCCCTGCCGAACCTCAAATCCTCGAAAAAGTTCATATACATAGACTCCGTCGCGGCCATAACCACGCGCAATTCGCTTTCAGAGACCATGAGGCTCTTTGAATTCCTCTCGCGCACCGTGCGGAAGCATGATACGCCTGAGATGCTGCTGATTTTCAACGTCACCAGGGAGAGCGCAGCCCAGGACTTCATCAGGAACACCGTCATAAAGGTGGACGAAATCCTGAACATAATATAAATAAAGACGCCGGCGCAGATAATGTGCATGGCAGAGCCTGAAATCATAATATATACCACTCCCGAGTGCCCCTACTGCGGCATGGCCAAGAGCTACTTCCAGGGCAAGGGGCTGAAGTTCACGGAGTATGACGTATCCAAGGACGAGGCAAAAGCGCAGGAGATGGTGCAGAAAAGCAGGCAGACATCGGTGCCGGTGATTGAGATAAACGGCAGGGTGATGGCCGGCTTCAACCGCGGGGCGGTCGATGCGGCACTGGCAAAGCCGAAGCCGCCTAAGCGCGAGGACGTCGTCAACAACCTGCTGTTCGACCCGTTCAACCTCTAGTATATGACGATCACGGGCTCGTAGTATTTCCTCACGTTGCCGCTGTACACGCGCGTATTGAGCATGGCCCGCAGCTCCTTCTCGGCTTCCTCTGGCGAGCGGTGAAGCCATCCCAGCTTCATGTTGAGCCTGATTATCCTGCCGGGTATGAGGTGCCGCGTGGACTTGGGCGGGAACGGGGAGTGGCTCTGCGCGGCCCGGATTATCTCCTCCTTGGTGTAGGTGCGCCTGAAGAACACTGACTTTCCACTGTCCAGGTTCTTCTGCAGCTCCTCCGAAGGGATGTAGTCCACGGCGCTTTTCTCAATCAGCGAGAATATGTAGTTCTGCTCCTCGACCATCTCCATGAGCTTGTAGCTCCCGGGGTTGAGCAGGTGGCAGCCCTCGTTTTTAGTGGCGAGCATGAACGGCGCCTTCAGGCCGTCCACCGCAGCCCTGCCCGCGTCATAGTCGACCTTCTCGTGCTTTATGGAATCGAGCTTGAATATCTTATCTGCGCCAAGGTCCATGACAGGATACCACGTGCCCACCTTTATCTCATCACTGGCGTAGTCCACCGTCTGGCAGACCGCATATGGGCACTCTATTATCTCCAGCACCTTGAGCCGGTGGTTGCCGTCCAGCACCACGCCTGTCTTCCCGTCGATTATCATGGGGTCGACCAGGTGGCCGATGTTGAGCATGGCCTCCTTCAGCCTCTTCAGGTTCTGGGAGATGACCTTCTCATGCGAGAGCAGGGATTTCACTTCCCGTATCTCCAGCGATTTCAGCATTTCGTCCACAAGTGCGCTCATGATATCACTGCCGCTATGGTCGTTAAGGCGCATATTCGCTGCAGGGGGGTTTAAATTCTATCGGATAGGGATGCGGCGATTGACGAAAAGCAGGAAATGCGACAAAGCGAACGGCGATGCCAAGGCCGGCGAACCAATCTTGAGCATGTTCGTAATCGAAGCGTCGATTACGACACCGTTCGCGTTTCCTACCGAGCGCGAAGCGCGAGGTCAGGAAACAAATGCGACCGCCGGGAATCGAACCCGGTCCGCGAGATTGGCAATCTCGAATCATAAACCGGTAGACTACGGTCGCAGTGATAAGAAGCAACATATTGGACGGTGGCAAAGTAATTAAATAATATCGCAATCGCCGCGGAAATAAACTGCCGCAGCGTTTTAATACTCCGGATGGTAAATGGCATTCCATGGTCATGGGCAAGGGGGCATACCTCAAGAAGATAACGTCCGGCGTCCAGCAGTGGCGCACGGTAGAGGTGGACGAAAAACTCGACGGCTCCAGTCCACCTTCGGTTTTTATTGGCAGAAGTGGGTATCCCCGCGTCAATGTCGGCCCGATGCTCACGCCCTCCGCAGGAGACACGTCAATACTTGACAGGCCGGAGGCATGGATACCGGCACGGAAGACGCAGGACGACATAATCCGGTTCAGGCTCGACCTGGTCCGCGGCAAGCACAGGGTCGGCATAACCGACCTGGG
>CAZYGF010000033.1:0-7200 GCA_964647575.1 Microcaldota archaeon | reverse complement strand
GTCATATCATAAAGGGGGGAACAAACTCTTTTAATCCTCATGTGCGATTAGGAATCATGGCAGGAAGGTACGCTACCACCGACTTCATGGTTCCGGAAGTGGAGGCCATAGGGGCGGTGCCGATAGAAAGCACCATAGGGAACCTGCGCAGCGACATAGCGGCAAGGTGCACGGTGCTCCAGCAGCGCGCCAAGGCGATAAGCTCTGCCGGCCACGGCCACGGGGCATTCCGCCTGCGCTTCTGGGAGAACCGCATAGTCCAGATAAGGGAGGCGCACGCGGCGACCTTCAGCATACAGGAGCTGAGGCACCTCAGGCGCCAGTGCCAGACGCTATCGCTGGAGATGGAAGAGTTTGCCAAGGGGCTGCTCTGAAGACTGCGCGGAAAGTTCCTGAGCGGCCAGCGTATACGATGCCTTTTCCTGCGGCCTGCAAACGGCTTTATAATGTTTCGGTCTAATCATTTATTAGGAAAAAGTGGATGATTGCGTATGCTGAGCTTCATAATCCCGACACTCAACGAGGAGAGGCACATAGGCGCCCTCCTCCAGGGCCTGAACGCCCAGCTTGACGAAGGCGACGAGATAATCGTCGTGGACAGCCACAGCAGGGACGGCACCCAGAGGATAGCCGCAGGGCACAGGGCGAAAATCCTGCTATATCCCAAGAACGGCATAGGGCTGGCCAAGACCGCAGGCGCGAAGGCGGCGAAAAACCAGGTAGTCGTATTCATGGATGCCGACTGCATCCCGTCGCCCGATTTCGCAGCCAGGATAAGGAAGCACTTCTCGGAGCCGAAGGTGCTGGCGGTAGGCGGCCTTGACCTCTACCATTCGGATTCCGGCCTCTGGAAGGCGGTCTACGACACCTATTCGAGAAGCTGCTTCCACGTGGCGAGGCTGACGCATGCGCTCACCGGAAAATACTGGATGGCTGCGAACAACTGCGCGTTCAGGAAGGAGCATTTCTTCAGGGCCGGCGGGTTCCGCTCGGTCGTATGCGAGGACACAGACCTCGTGCGGAGGCTGCCGCCGTCCAGGGACGTCGTCTATGACAGCCGGCTGGTGCTGACGCTGTCGGACAGGCGTTTCAGGGAGCAGGGGTTCTTCAGGACGGTCGCCTTCTGGGGAATCAGCAACATGGCCGCCATGATGGGCTCTGGCCTGGACACGGACGGCTACAGGAAGGATTAACTCACTTTCCAGCGCACGCCGCCGGCGCCCGCCTTGTCTTCCAGGACGACTCCGATTCCCTTCAGCCGCGCCCGTATCGCGTCCGACTTCCCGTAGTCCTTCGCCTTGCGCGCTTCCTCGCGCATGCGCACGAGCGCGTCGAGCGCGTCCTCGGCGCTCCCCGGCGCCTCGGCAGGCGAAAGCTCCCTCAGCAATGCGAATATGGCGTCCTTCCTGCTCTCGATGCCCGGCTTCCTCTCCACGAGGCCGAGCACCCAGAGCATCTCTTCAACCGCCTTCTCGATTTTCTTGAGCTGCTTCCGGTCGTGCTTCCCGGCGCTCATGTGCGAGTTGGCGAGCCGCAGGAGGCTGAAGAGCGCTGCGATGGCGTCCGGCGTGTTGAAGTCGTCGTCCATGTGCGACCGGAACGCTGAGATGAGCTCGTCGCTCTTCGTGCGGAACGCCGCGTCCTCGTGGGTGTCGCCCTTCTCCTCTATCTCGCGTATGAGGCCGAGCGAGTTGAATACGCGCTCCACGCCCTCCTCCATGGCCTGGAGCTTGTCCTCGTCGTAATCCAGCGGGCTGCGGTAGTGCGCCTGCAGGTAGAACAGCCGCAGGGCGTTGGGCGTGGACCTGGACAGCGCCTGCTTCAGCGTGATGAAATTGCCCAGTGACTTGCTCATCTTCTCCCCGTTCACGGTGAGGAAGCCGGTGTGCAGCCAGTAGTTGCAGTATTTCTTCCCGCTGGCCGCCTCGCTCTGGGCTATCTCGTTCTCGTGGTGCGGGAATATCAGGTCCCGCGCCCCGCCGTGGATGTCCAGCGTGCGCCTGGCGTAGCGCTGCGACATGGCCGAGCACTCGATGTGCCAGCCCGGCCTGCCCTTCCCCCAGGGGCTGTCGAACTCCAGCAGTTCGCCGCCCGTCTTCTTCCAGAGCGCGAAGTCCGCCGGGTCCTTCTTGGCCTCGTCGACCTCTATGCGCGCGCCTGCCCGTATCTCCTCGAGGTCCTGGCCGGATAGCGCGCCGTAGGCCTTGAAGCTGGAGATGGAGAAATAGACGCCGCTCCCGTTCTCGTAGGCGTGCCCCCGCTCCAGCAGCTGGGTTATGAGTGATATTATATCGGGGATATGGCCGGTGACCTTGGGGTAGACGTCTGCCGGCAGGACGTTCATGCTGCCGAGCAGCTCCAGCGCCTCGTCATGGATCTGCGAGGTCAGCCTGGCCGGGTCTGCGCCGGTCTCCCTGCAGCGCCTTATTATCTTGTCGTCCACGTCGGTTATGTTCTGGATGTGGAAGACCTGGAGGCCCTTCTTCACCATGCAGCGCTTTATGACGTCGAACGAGACGTATGTCCGCGCGTGGCCTATGTGCGCGCTGTCGTACGGCGTGAGCCCGCAGACGTACATGACTGCCTTCCTGCCGTCCAGCGGCGTGAAATCCTCCATTTTCCTTGACAGCGAGTTGAAAACCCTCATTTAGGCACCATAACAGGGGGATTGAGGGCACGAAAAATATTTATAAAGATGCCATGTGAGTATGCGGACGGGCAAAACCCCGGCCTAAGGGGCAGGGGCCCCTATAATGGAGGTAGAAACAAATGGCTGAAGAAAAAGGAGGCGGGAGCGGCGACAACAAGCTGATCGGTGTTCTCTGCTACATAATCGGCATACTCGTGCCGTTGTTCGTCTTGTTTACGGAGAAGAAGAGCGACAAGTTCCTGGCGTTCCATGCATGGCAGTCTTTGCTGTTCACGGTAGTGGCCATGGTGCTCTGGTTCGGCCTCGTGGCGATTACCATCGTGGCGAGCGTGGTGACCATGGGCGTCGGAGGATTCCTTGGATGCCTGTTCGTCCCGCTGGGCCTCGTGCTCGTGGTCGTGGACCTCTATGCGGCCTACAAGGCTTACCTTGGCGAGATGTACAAGATGCCGCTCATCGGCGACTTCGCCATGAAGCAGGCCGGCGGCAAGTAATCCATTTTTTTATTTTTCATTTTATTTTTATCTCCCGACCTCCAGCGCAGCCCGGGGCCTGGCTGGCGCTAAGCCGGTTGGACACTATTTTTCAGTAGCGCATCCAGGTGTGCACGGCGCCGAGTATGTGCACGATCGGGATGCCGAGCAGGCCCAGGAGCGTGAATATCCATATGAACGGCCCCAGGAAGCAGCATGCGCCTCCGGAAACCGCCGTCAGGATGGCGGTTATGGCCGGCCCCCCGAGAAAGGCGTAGGCCAGTATGGCGACGTCCAGCACCAGGGCCACGATGAACACCGCTGCGCCTTCAACGGCCCTTTTCGGGGTGGAAAGGGCGAGGCCCACGCCGGGGAGGAAAAAGCTCACCACGGCCGCGATGCCCTTGGTTTTTATCATCGGTTCGCCTGCCGGCTTTGGCTGCGCCGGCTCGGCCGCAGCAGGCTGCGGGGGGGCGGCAGGGGCTGGTTCTGGAGCTTCCCCTGTATCCGGAGAAACAGGCTTCTTTTTGGCTGGCATGGACTGCCATCTGCAGCAAGGTTTATAAGAAATCTGATAATCCCATCTGCTTTACCTTGTCGTCCTCGAAGATGCTCTTTATCTCCCGGCCTATGAGCTCCAGCCTCTGCTTCAGGTAGTCCGGCAGGTCGTACTTCCTGACTATGTCGCCGGATATCTCCAGGTACTTCTCTATGCCGCCCTTGTTTATTGTCAGCAGGAGGTTGCCGCCGCACTTGGGACACTTCCCGGCGAGAGGGACACGGCGGATGATGTTGTTGCACCCCACGCAGCGGAAGGTCTGCCTGGAGAAGGAGCGCAGGTTGCCGTAGAGGTCCGGGATGAAGTGGCTGAGGATGAGGCGCTCGGCCGCATCGCGCTTGTCCACGGCGCGTATCCGCTCCTGGAGCCTGAACTGGATGTCTATCTTTTCCGGGATGGACTCAAGGGTGACGTAGGCGGTGCGCACCACGCCCACGTCAAGCGTGCCGCCCGGATGCGTGATCGGCAGCTCGAACTGCTCCGGCGTGCCGAGCACGTCCTTGACGGTCTTCAGCTTCACGTCGCCAGGGGGGGTGAACCGTTCCGCGGCCTCGTAGAACTCCAGGGGGTAGCGGGAGACGAACTCTATGTTGTGCGCCTCGTCGTCCACCTCCTTCGGGTTGATGTCCATGGAAAGGACGAGGGGCGCGTCCATGGTGCCGCCGCGCTTCTCGTCCAGATATTTCCGTGAGAAGTTCAGCAGGGCGTCCATGAGCAGCATGACGCAGTCTTCATCGCCGTCACACTGGAATGAGGCTATACCTGAGCAGATGAGGCTGTGATGGGGCGAAACTGTCAGGTTATAGACATATTTTTCAGTGCACGGAACGGATTTCCTTGATACGACGCGGTCGACGAACGCATCGCCTTCCAGAACCGCCCGCGACGTCCCTTGCTTCAATACCCACTGCCCTAGCAACGCTTTGGCGCGTTCCTGCTTCTGGTCGAGGAAGCCGACTTCTTCTATGAATTTCCCTGCGGCAGCTCCATAAATGCGCACCTTGAATTCGACAACATCCTTTGGCTTGCCATAGAAGCGAAGGATGAGGTCGCTATTTATCGCGCGTTTCTCTGCCACGATGGAATGCCGGATGCCGAGCATATTGAGGAGCATGGATGTGCCGTCTATCAGCCATTTGTTGACAGAGGTAACGTTTACCTCAAGCGTGCTTCCAAGCGAGCATGAGCCGTCACCGGAAAAGTAGCCCCTGAGGAATGCGGCGATTTTATCTCTTGGCAGGGCATAAATGAACTCCGGGATGCGCTTGCTTCGTGCGCCGTTCCCTATGCGAAGTTTCCTGAAGAGCTCCAGCACAAAGCCGGAGCACATGGTCACGGTGTGGCTGGAAACGCTTGCGTGAAGGCCGAAGACCTTGGAAATGGTCTGCGACAGGTATCTTTTGGCCCAGGGCTTTGACGCGGCTATGGAAACCTGCTGGCTGTCTTTTTGTTTATTTTTTATGTAGCCCTCGGCTAGATAGAATCCGAGGAGGGAAAGGAAGTCGTCATCGACCGGCACGTCCGGTTTCACCGAGATATGGTCCCTTTTGCTTCCAAGCGCAAAGTTCCTGCTGCGGAGTATCCCGGGCCTGAACTGCCGGATTATTTGGAGGGGGTAGGATTTGCGGTAGACGTAATTAGTGAATGTCTTGTAACCGATGCCGAGATCCCTGCTTATTTCGGAAAGCACGGCATCGTCGTCAAAGACCGATTCTTCGGTTCTTATCATGGCGTCGTCGCCGGCGACTGAAAGCATGTCCAGGGCGGACGGAGCCGCACGGGTGGGAACCGCAACATTCCAGGGGATGAGCAGTTCTTCGGCATCTTTTGCAGTGACTTTTTTGCCATGACGGCCAGGGAATGGGTGGTCGGGGGTGACCGTTATGCGCCTTCCGCTCTTCGTCCTCAATTCCACGAGAGAGGCAGGCGCAGGGTGGCGTGAAACGTGCGTTACATCTGCGAGTTCGAATTTCTTCGTCTTGTTGTTGAAGGCGAATGTTTTCAGCCCTGCAACGCGCTTGTAGCGGGTACCGAAATCGTCCCGTTCGCATTTGCCCTGCAGGTGCGTTTCGACCAACTCTCTAAGGGTAAGAAGGCTGAATTTTTCACCGTCGTGCACCAGGAGCTTTTCATCGCCGTGGAAGCAGTTGCGCCTCTTCGCCGTATGGAAATATGGGTGGGCGTAGCCCACGTTCGCCTTGGTGAACCCTATCACCCGGCAGAGGACGCCGGCGCTGGTGTGCGGCGACAATCCCACCAGCAGGTGGCCGAGCAGCTCTTCCCGCTTCTTCAGGTTGTAGAACGGCTTCATGCCGTAGATGTTGACCAGCAGCTCGTCCATGAAATTCGCCACGCGCACGAAATAGTCCGCGCCGTATTCTGAGAGCAGGATGTCCTGGTGGCGCAGGGCGAGCGTCTGGCCGTCGCCGCTGAGCGGATTGCCCAGATAATCATGCTCGTAGCCCAGTTCGCGGAGCTTCGCGGCGGAAACGCCTATCTCCGCCGGCGTGAAGTGGGTGAGCGGGACGTCGGTGGCGTCAAAACGCGACGTGCCGTCGCGGAAGACGTAGATGTCGTGCTTGGCGCGCAGGAACCCCTTCTCGAGGCGCTCGGGCATGCGCATGGCGTTGGACAGCCCCTTCACTCCCTTGACGTCGTCCGGCGACACGTCCAGCCGCGACTTGACGCCCTCGAAAAGCTCGACCATGTCCACGGGCCTGCGGTCGTACTGCAGCGTCTTCACGTCGCAGTGGATCTCCGACTCGGTCGGCCTCCCGCATTTCTGGCAGACGCGGTCTGCCGCGGCCCTGGAACCGCACACGTCGCAGCGCCGGTAGAACCCCAGGTGGTTGCATTTGGTGCAGCGCATGCGGACGAGTTCCAGGTTGATTGTCTTCTCGCCTTCCCTGCCCTTGAGCATGCGGTACTGCTTGGTGATGCTGCGGTTCTTGAACGAGCCGGTCGGGAAAAGCACGTGGGGCGAGCCGTCCATCCTCCTCTCCTTGGCCTTCTCGGGCCGCCCCATCCTCGCGCCTATGTAGGTGGGCGCCTTGGCCTTGATTTTCACGCCGGAAAGCTCGTTCACCAGCTGGAGGCCCCCCTTCGCCTCGTCCCAGGCCCGGGTGAAGGCGGAGATGTCGATCTTGCCATCCGCGAGCGCGCCCAGCGAGCGCAGCAGCGCGTAGGCGTCGTCGCCTTCCAGTATCACCGAGCCGTCATGGGTGCGGTGCTCCACGAGAAGCTCTTCCAGGGCGCGCTTGGCGCCTGACTGGGGCAATATCAGCGAGCGTATCTTCGCGCCGTCCGCGTCCAGCTTCCCCTGGGCGAGCCACTGTGCCAGGTCGCGCATCTGCTGCGGCGACAGGTCATGCCAGTGGTAGGTGAACGCTGGGTGGAGCGGCACGCCGTGGGTGGCGGAAAATTCGAACAGCGCCGGCGCATCGGCCGCCTGCGGGGCCTCGAGGCCCTTCGCTTCCAGCTCCCTCTGCCACCATTCCTCGCACCAGCCGCTGGGCATG
>CAZYGF010000032.1:0-7265 GCA_964647575.1 Microcaldota archaeon | reverse complement strand
TGCCGTAGTATTTGGCGCAGCTCGGGCACGTGGTGTAGAAGAAATACATCTTTTTGATTCTGCGGCCTTTCGCCTTGACGTGCTCGTGCATCGCCTTGACCCATTTGCCAATGTCCTGGTAGGGGCCTTCAAAGACCTTGCTGAGGAACCTGCCGGATACCTTCTCCATCCTGGCCCCGGGCACGTTCTTGCTTACGTTGATGTATATGTCGCTGCCGAAGAGCGAATTCTCATCCGAAAGCATGAGCGCCTTTTCAGGGAGCGCATTGGCCGCCTTTATCTTCTCCATGTTCCTGACGATGACCTGCCCGAAGTTCAGGGGTATGTGGAATATGCTGGTGACGTGGTCCCTGACGAAAAGCTTGCCCTTCCAGGTTATCTCCTTCCCGTCCCACGGCCCTGGTTCGAACCGCTGGCAGCACCCTGTTTCCGAGTCTTCGTAGAGCTTGTCCATGCAATTCACTTCCCTTTTTCTGTCTGTTCTGTTTGCGGTTGAAATGCATAAAAATGTTCGGGATTACAAAAAAGGGACGCCTGCCATCCGCAATATCGTCACCGCCATATATGCGCTGTCCGCCAGCACGAGCGCGCCTATGCTGCCGAGCGTCAGCACCCATGCCAGCCCATCAGCCATCGTAACAACAAACGTATCGGCCCCTTCGCCACGGTAGTTCCTTTTCAGGAATAGCGCCGAGCCGGCAAGCACTCCGACCGCCACCGTCAGGAGCGCATCCGGCAGATAAACATATACGAAGAAATCCTCCAAAATTGTGATGATGAACATCTCCACGATGAAGACAGCCACGACCCCGGCTCCAGCATGGATGAGCCAGTTGCCAGAAAGCGATATCGCCCCGTTCTCCTCCTGGCTGTAGCGTTTTTTCCTCACCACCCTGAGATACACGTATGAAACCGCCGTGAGGAGCAGCAACAATTGGTAAAGAGCAAGGATTATCCCGCCAAGAACGGTATCTTTCACCTGTGCGTTGACAACGATGAGAATCCCAGAAGCGAGCAATACCCCGATGTAAATCGCGTCATGGCTGTTGAACCTTCCTATCTCCGCCCCGATGCGCTGTTCAGCCTGCTCCCCCATCTCTTCCTGCGCATCGGCCATCGCATCGGAAAAAGCGTCCTCAAGGCTTTTCGGCCTTCTTTTTCCCAAAAAAGCACCAGTTATGCCGTTTCCGGTCCGGCTTTCTCGCTTTTCACTCCGCCCACTTGAACGGCAATCCGTTCAAGGTGCCCGTGAAAAGCGCTATGCGGTCTCAGGCCCTGCCTTTTCGCTTTTCACTCCGTGGTCGGCGGCTTCGGTCGCCCACCAGTTGCCGTACCTCTCCTTGAGCTTCTCCTCTATGCTCCTGGACTCGTGTATGGCATGCACCACGTCCTTCTTCTCTATGCGCGCCTTCTTCTCCATGGCTGCGATGTCGCCGGCCATCTTCAATATGCCAGTGAGATTCCGCAGCCTGAGCGTAAGCCCCTTGGCGTTGTCCACGCGCCGGGCGATGTTGCGCGCCTCGTCTATCACGAGCATGGCGGCGCCGTATTCTGCGTGGGGTATCTTGCCGTCCTTGATTATCTCCTGGGCCATGAACTGCACGAGCTTCCCCTCATTCGCCCTGGTGTCGTCCATGTAGGCGTTCATCAGCACCTCGTAGCCGTCGCCGCGTATCCTGGAGCGGAGCGGGGGTATGATGTGCTTCATGTCGTTTATGTTGGTGGCGCCGACGAATATGAAGTCGCACGGCACGCCGTCCACGCGGACCGCCGCGCCGCTGCTCATGGGGTTCCTGCCCACGATGGCGAATGCCTTGTCCTGCATGGCTGTGAGTATGTAGCGCTGGATGTTGCCGAGCGTGGACAGTTCGTCGATGAAAAGCACCCCTTCGTGCGCCTCGTGCACCGCGCCGGGCACCACGCGCTGGTAGGCTGCAGTGCCGAGGTGGTGGTGGCCGCCGTAGGGGTCGTGCCTTATGTCGCCCAGCAGCTCGGTCTCAGTCCCGCCGCTCGCCTGGACGAACGTGGAGCGCTTGAGCGGCACGATGACCTTGCGCTTGGACTTCTTGCCCATCTCCTCGAGCTTCTTTATCTCGTCCTGGGTGAGCACGAGTATCCTGCCGTCTATGGCGCGCTCGTAGATTATGACCTCATCCTTGCCGTTCGCGTGCCGCCTCGTCGTCGCCACGCGTATCCGCTCGCCTTCCTGCGGCATCTGCGCCGGCATGCCATAGCGTTCGAAGAGGTTGCCGCCCTGGGTCTTGTTGGCGCCGCACTGGGGGCAGATCACGTCCGTGAACGGGCTGAGCGCGGCGCATCTCCTGCACCTGAAGCCGAGCCGCTCGGCGACGAAGGAAGGGATTTCCAGAGGCGTGACTTCCATGCCGATTTTCTTCTCTTCGCCCTTGTCCTTTTTTATCTGGGCCTCGCCCCTTATCTCGATGATTGGCCTTTCCGGTATCTCCGGATTGTCCAGGACTGACACTTCGAAATGGGGTGGCGGGAGAACGCTGGATATGGCCTGGGCTATCATGCTCTTTCCTGTGCCCGGAGGCCCGACGAGAAGGAGGTGCCTGCGCTGGTACGGGACCATGCGCGCTATCCTCACGGCCTCGTCCTGGCCTATGATGCGCTCGAAGGGGTCCCTTGGTATGGGTACGTCTTTCGTATCGTCAAAACCAGCTGATTTCGCCATGGAATTATTTCTCAACGCCTATATTTAAATGGCGCCGACGGGCCTTTCAGATGGCTCCTGGCCTGATGCCGCTTCCTTTGAGTTTTTGAACTTCCTTGGCATCCCGTTCGACCTGTCTGTTCAACGAATCTACCTTTGTTGCCAGTGCTTTTGCTTCGTCTCCGAGCTTGTTAACTCCGTCCCTGATTTTTAGTATTTTTCCACATGTCTGCTCGAGCTTCATCTTCAACGACTTCAGCGTTGAGTTTGCAGCTTCCATATCGTGGCGCATTTTCTCCCCGCTTACTTTTCCTGCACGGAATCCTACACTGTCTGCATCGATGCTGGCGTTTATGGAATCGGTTTTCACCACGATGCTATCTTTCTCTCTCTGGCATTCCACTATCCTCTCCATCAAACTGTCCTTCGTCCTCTCAATCCTGGCGTTCTCTTTCATGTATCGCAGGTTCTCCGCGAGGCCGCTGATGCTCCGTATTGCGATGCTGTCAGCCTTGCTGAGGTGATGGTCCCCGCTATTCCCGCATCCCCCCATGAGTGGTGCTATCGATACAAAGGCAATGGTGCCTATGGTCGCCACGGTCCTGATGCTTCCCTTTCCCCTGTTGCTTCCCTCTGTTCTCAACGTGCGCATGATACCATCTCAAATAGTTTCTATTGATGGCATATGATAGGTAGCATTTAAAACATTTACTCATTTTCAACAACAAAATCCTGCCGTGAACCGGCAACCAGAGCCCAGCGGCGCTCACACCGGCACCTGAAAAGGCGCCGATGCCGCCACCGGGGAACTTGTAATTAGCCAGTACTTCTTGCCGGTTGGCTTGCACCTGGCGGCGCTCGCATCGGCAATTGTTTTTCAGACGTTGTACTGGCGGTGAGTTTTACCTGAGGGCCCGGATTTCCGGAACCCCAGGCGGTGTGTTTTTTATAAGATAGCAACTTGGGAACGGACCAAAGATGAGATGAGAGGCGGGAGTCTGATCCGTTCCCAGTCTTGCCATCAGCGTGAGAAGAAAACAGCCCGAGGCCCTGGTCAGGCTTCAGGCGTTTCTTGCTTTTTGCTTACGTTGGGAGGATAACAAGTTGGTAACGAGCCAATAATGAGATGAGAGGCGGGAGTCGGCCCGTTACCAGCCTTGCCATCATTATGAAGCTGCTTTCGCAGCAGCAAGACTTTCACTTATTCCGGAAAGAAGTAAACCTTCTTCCCCGCCTGCTGCTTCTGCAGCAGGCCCATGTCGCAGAGGCGGTTCAGCCTCGCGCAGGCGGCGTTTTTGCCCTTGTAGTTGAATTTCGCACGGATGTCCTCGGCCGTGCACCTGCCTTTCTCGCGGACAAACGCCATGATCTGCTCGTCTACTTCGGGCAGTATGGGCGCCGCGGCCGGTGCAGCTGGTCTTCCTTTGGCTTCGAGGGCGTCGAGTTTGGCTAGTATGTTCTTGAGCAGGCGGTTCGTGTTCTCCCGTTCCTCAAGGAGCCGGTAGACCAGCTCCCCCAGGATTATGGGGTCCTTGAACTTCGCCATGTTCGTTTGGAGGTCGTTTTGGATTTCGTGTGCGAGTGTGCTGTCAACAGGTTTATATTCTTTGTTGTCCATTGAATCACCACGTTGGTTTGGTATGCAAGGTTGCGATGAAATCACGCAACTGTCATGATGTAATCATGATACATTTTTAAATATATCGTTCCTCCGCTACGGGTGCCCACGTGAAACCACTCAAAGAGCTCGCATTCTCTGTACTCCTAGCGTTCCGCAAGCACAACCAGCGCCGCCTCAGGAAGCTGAACGACGATATCCTAGTCGAGGCGGCCATGAACTTCACGCCTGTCTATTTCAACATGGCCATCTTCTCCTACGTGCTCTCCAAAATCGTCTCCAAGCCCAGGTTCCTGGGCAGGGATTACGAAACCGCGCTGCGCGACATAGAGAACGCGCTCCAGGGCGTCGCCGACACAACCGATGCCCCCCATGACGTGTCCATGCTGGCATTCTCCGTGCTCGAGAAGGCGGTCGCATCGCTGGAGCAGCGCGACCCGCGCTTCGTGGTAGACCTGGTGACAAAGGGAAAATTGAAGATGGCAGCGACGCTCTACGCCCAGGGCATGAGCCTTGGCGTGGCGTCTGATATGACCGGCATGGAGAAGCAGGAGATACTGGACTATGCGGGCGAGACGATGATGTTCGACCGCATGAAGGAGGAGAAGCCAATAGCCGAGCGGATGAAATTCGCGAGGAAGCTCATAGAGGAATGACATGAAGACGCGCGACATACTCTGCGATTCCGGCTCGCTGATATCGCTCACCGCCGCGTGCCTGGACCACCTGCTGTATTACTTCCACGAGAACTACCACGTCCGCTTCATCATTCCGCCGTGCGTGGAGCGCGAGTCCGTGCAGCGGCCGCTGGAATCCAACCTGCGCAAATACCTCTTCTCGGCCATACGCATAAAGAACGCCATAGAGGACGGTGTGGTCGTGAAGGTGGACGCTAACATCGGCGACCAGGCGGCAAAATACATGAACGCCGCCAACAGCATGTTCTTCGCCCGCGGCAAGCCGCTGCGCCTGATACAGGAAGGCGAGTCAGAGATGCTCGCGCTGGCAAAGGCGCTGGGCATAGAATACATACTCATTGACGAGCGGACGACGCGGATGCTCATCGAGGCGCCGCTGAAGCTGAAGGAGCACCTGGAGAAGGAATTCAGCGTCAACATCATGGTGAACAAGGACAACCTCAAATACCTGACATCGGAGATATCGCCCCTGAGGGCCATACGCTCCAGCGAGCTGGTGATGCTCGCCCATGAGAAGGGCTATTTCAGGAATTTCAAGAAGCTGCAGAGGGACGCGTTGGAAGCTGCGCTCTACAAGATGAAGTATTCGGGCTGCGCCATCAGCTACGACGAGATAAACGCCTACCTGGGCTCGGCGCAGCAGGCGGAGTGATCCGCGTGCAGCAGTTCCTGGAGAAATCACCGGACGGCAAGGTCCGCATCGCGGTGGACCACCGCGAGGACGCGCATTTCGACGGATTGTTCAAATCACTGGGCGCTGGCGTTGAGCGCAGCGCGCTCAGCGTGGGGGATTTCCTATGCTCAGCGCGGCTTGCGGTCGAGCGGAAGACGCGCAGCGATTTCGAGCAGTCCGTGATTGACGGCCGGCTCTTCAGCCAGCTGCCGAACCTGCTGGCGAACTACGAGCGTGTCGTGGTGGTCGTGGAGGGCACTGGCGGCGAGGGAAGGCTGGCCCGTGCATCGCTTCTCGGCGCCTACGCTGCAATCGTCGCCGACTATGGCGCCTCCCTGGTTTTCACCGACGGCATGGAAGGGACCGCGGAACTGATATTCGCGTTCGCGAAGCACGAGCAGCTCGGCAAGCGCGTTCCGTTGCGCATCTATGCGAAAAGACGTACGCTCACCCCGTCGCAGACGTCGCGTTCCATAGTCGAATCTCTGCCCATGATAGGCCCGAAAAGCGCGAAGGCGCTGCTCGCGCATTTCGGCAGCGTGGACGCGGTTGCGCGCGCGTCCGAGCGCGAGCTGGCGGAAGTGGCTGGCGTCGGCAAGAAGCGCGCGAAAATTATCCGCGCCATACTCGCCTACCAGTACCGGGAAGAGGACGACCAGTCCCATTAATATCTTTTCCTGCGAAATTGGCGCATGCGCATCCCATGCGACAACCTCACGATCGGCCTTGACCACCCTGACGGCGACATGTCGTTCCTTTCGCATGCGCACTCTGACCATACATCCGGGCTCAGCAGGCAGAAGCTGATACTGGCGAGCCCTGAGACGCTGGAGCTCGCCGGCTTCGCGCCTTCGCCTGCATCGTGCCCCGGCGCGAAACTCCTGGACGCGGGTCACATACTCGGCTCGCGGCAGCTGCTCGTTGAAAGCGATGGCCGGCGCATCGCGTACACCGGCGACATCTCGCTCAAGCCGAACATATTCGGCTGGAAGGCGGATATACCGCAGTGCGACCGGCTGATAATGGAAGCCACCTACGGCGACCCTTCATACGTATTTCCAGCGCACGAGGAGGTGCATGGCATGATATCGCGCTGGGTGCGCGGCAACGAGTCCAGCAACCTCATCATCGGCTGCTACGAGCTGGGAAAGGCGCAGGAGATGATAAGGATACTCAACGAGTGCGGCGTCGCCCCGCTCATCAGCGAAAAGGCCGAGGCGTTCACGTCCGTCTACGGGAAATACGGCGTGAAGCTGGACCGGATTGTCGTCGGGAGCGACGAGGCCGAACAGGCCATGTCCCACCGGTTCGTCTCCCTGCTGCCCATGGCCAAGGCGAAGCGGTATTTCGCCTCCAGGCTCGCCCAGGCGTTCGAGCGCGAAACGCTGTGCGCGGTGGCCACGGGCTGGGCATTGCACCGCCGGTTCGACAGCGACGCCGCGTTCCCGCTGAGCGACCACGCGGACTTCAACGACCTCGTCGAGTTCGTCGGCCAGAGCGGCGCGAAAGACGTGGAATTCTTCTGTGGCGACGGCTCCGCGGTTCTCGAGGCCCGCAAACAAGCCATTTTAAACAGTTGAGCGCACGTTTTATCCGGGCACA
>CAZYGF010000031.1:0-7279 GCA_964647575.1 Microcaldota archaeon | reverse complement strand
CGTTAAGTAGTTATTCCTATTTGGTGGTTGATTATGAAATTTCCAAAAGAGATAAATGCCTACTGTCCTTATTGCAAGGTCCATCAGCTGCATAAGGCCAAAGCCGTGAGCAAGGGGAGGCCCCGTACGCTCGCGGAGGGAAACCGCGCGCACGACCGCCAGCTCATGGGCCACGGCAGCAAGCGCGCCGGCGAAAAAAGCGTGAAGAAGCAGGGAAAGAGGCAGAAGGTCATCCTGCAATGCTCCAAGTGCACCAAGAAGCAGGAGCGCGTCATCGGCGGAAGGACGACCAAGAAGCTGGAGTTCAAGGCGTGATTGACATGGCAAGATTCCTCAGGGTACAATGCAAGTGCGGAAACGAGCAGAATGTGTTCAGCAATGCCTCCTCGGTGGTAAGGTGCAGCGCGTGCAAGGAGCCGCTCGCCCACCCGTCCGGAGGCGAGGCTGTGATACACGGCAAGATAGTCAAGGAGCTTGGGTGATTGGATACCCCTTCCTGACGAGGACGAGCTTGTAATCGCGGTAATAAAGAAGATAATGCCCTACGGCGCGTTCTGCACGCTGCCGGAATACGGCGACCTGGAGGCGTTCCTCCACGTCTCCGAGGTCGCGCCCCGCTGGATAAAGAACATCCACGAATTCATATCCGAGGGCCAGCGCTACGTGGTGAAGGTCCACCACGTGGACAGGCAGAAGAACCAGGTGGACATCTCCATAAAGCGCGTCAGCGAGGAGGAGAAGAAGCAGAAGCTGGAGCTCATAAAGAGCGAGAAGAGGGGCGAAAAGCTCCTTGACATCGCCATAAAGGCCGCGGGCAAGGTCGACGCAAAGGCCGCCCGCAGCGCCATCGAGGCCGAGTTCGGCGACATCTACTCCTGCTTCAAGGAGGCCAGCCTTGGCGGCGATGACGCGCTGAAAAAGCTCGACATCCCGAAGGAGCTCAAGGCTGCCATAACCGACATCGCCAAAAAGAACATAAAGAAGCCCGTGGTCGAGGTCGCTGCCATAGTCACGCTCACCTGCTACGGCGCCAACGGCATCGAGGACGTGAAGAAGGCGCTCCAGGTCGAGGACGCCTCGCTGCACTATCTCGGGGCACCGCGCTACAAGGTGGCCATCACGGCGCCGGATTACAAGAGCGGCGAGAAGAAGCTGCTCGGCGCGCTGGAGCATATAAAAGCCTTCGCGCAGAAGAACAACTGTGACTTCAAGTTTGAGCGCGAAGAATGATGGTGGTAGGGGTGAAAAAGATGCGCTTCTGTAACGTGTGCCAGAGCTATACCCTCGACGAGTCCCATTGCGGGCGGGATACCCTTTCGGCGCATCCGGCCAGGTTCAATCCCAACGACTGGTATGGCGATTACCGCAGGCGCACTAGATTCGGGGCATGATTCGCATGAATGATACGCTCATCATAGAGAAAAAGAAGCTCAAGAAGCTCAAAAAGGGCGTGCTGATCACGGGGCTGCCGGGCATCGGCCTCATAGGGCAGGTGGTCGGCCGCTACCTCGTCGAGGAGCTCAAGGCGGAGAAGATAGCCACGCTCATCTCGCCGCATTTCCCGCACCAGGTGTTCATGACCAAGAAGGGGGGCATGCGGCTGATACGCAACAGCTTCTTCCTGCACCGCGGCAGGAAGCACGACCTGCTGATTCTGGTCGGGGACATCCAGGCCATGAGCTCGGTCGGCCAGTACGAGGTCGCCGGCAAAATCCTTGACTTCTGCCAGAAGCTCGGCCTGAGGGAGATAGTCACCGTCGGCGGCTACAGCACCGGCAAGATAAGCGAGCAGCGCAGGATTTTCGCGGTGGCGACTTCAGACCCCCTCCGCAGCAGGCTCAGGAAATACGGCATCATATTCGGCGAGGCACGCGGCTCCATCGTCGGCGCGGCAGGGCTCCTGCCTGCGCTCGGCAGGTTCAGGGGCATGGAAGGCTCGTGCATCATGGGCGAGACCCACGGCGGCTACGTAGACACGTCATCTGCCCGACAGATCGTGCTTTTCCTGTCCAAATACCTGGGCATGCCCATAGACGTGAAAAAGCTGGACGCGCAGGCGAAGGAGAGCGAGAAGCTCATGAAGAAGGTCGAGGACGACATAAAGAAGAACATGCAGAGCCAGATGGCCACTTCTGGGCAGAGCGTATCCTACATCCGCTGACGGATGGAAAATTCACAATACGGTGAGCTTGCCGAACTTCCCCAGCGTGAGCTGCGGGACGTTCTGCCACTCGTTTACGTAGCCGTTCTCTATCTTGACCTTGCTGCCTTCCTGGACCTTGTCTATCTGCTCGTTCCAGAGCACCAGGCTGATGCTGCCGCTGTCGTCCTTTATGGTCGCGTTCGCGACGCGGAGCTTCCTCCCGTACTTGTTTATCTCGCGGGGCGCTTCTATGGTAACGACCTCCGCCTCTATGTTCACGCTGCCGGTTCCCGGCTTGAGTTCGCTTATGTTCATCCGTAAAACCTCTTTGAATTAGTTATAGGTAGTAAAACCCGCATCTATTTTAAGCTTGTGAGTTCGACTTCCCGGCCTTCGGGCACCCAGCCAGGTTTATAATCTGTTGTTTTTAATATACTATTATGAATTCTAAACTGAGGGGGCAGCTCCGCGTTTTCGACAGGACCTGCCGGCAGTATGACCGGAAGATAATCCCGCTGGTGTGGGACCTTTTCCACGGCAAGCAGGTGGACGACCGGATTTCAGGCCTGGAAGCGAACAAGGGGAAGTTCGTGCTTGGCTGCGGATACGCTGGCCTCGTCCGGAAGCACCTGCACAGCTCCAGGGGCATCGACGGGCGCGAGCTGGAGCTGCGCTACAATGCCTCCACTGTCGAGCTGGTGAAGTCCCAGCCTCAGGTTGGCGAAGCCATGTACAAGGCCGGCGAAGCCCAGCATAACTTCAGGATTGACGTTGATGAGGAGCATCTAGGGGAAGGCGAAGTCGGCAAGGTGCTTGCCACCAGCGACGACCGCCAGCTGCGCGAGAAGGCGTGGCGGGCGCAGGAGCAGTCGCTTTCACTCGCGCCGCTTAAGCTCGCTGTGGTCTCGGCGCTCAACGCTGCGTCAAAGGCCCTTCCGGAGCCGCGCGGCTCCTTCGCCCAGGTCGTCCTGGAAGCGCAGGACTCGGCCGTGCAGCAGCTACAGTCCATGATAATCGATTTTGAGCTTGCAACCCGCGGCGCCATGTCCTCCTTCATGGATGAGATCCGCTCGTTTTCAGGCCTTCACAAGCTGGAGCCCTGGGACGTGCAGTTCCACGTTTCACGCTATCTCTCCGCCGCCAAGGGCGACCTTATCCTGCACGACCCCGCACATGCCATGGGCCTCCTGAAAGAGACCCTCAGGCAGATGGGTTTCGGATCCTCGCGCCTCCGGCTGCAGTCGGAAGCAATAGACAAGGCCCCATTCATGTTCCACATAGAGGGCGGAGACGCATGGCTCCCTGAGGAATGCGCCATGTGGGCTGGCGCAGGAACGCGCGATTACCGCGTGTTCATAAACCCCAAGCTCTCGCCCCTGGGCCTGGACTTCACGCGGACCCTCCTCCTTGAGGCGGAACGCGCAGTGCATTATTATGCCCTTGACAGCCTGAAGGCCCGGGCAATCTTCAAATGGGACAGCGACTGCATGCGCCACGCGCTGGCCATGGTATTCGACTCCCTGGTGGAGGACGCCAGATGGCTGACTGACGTCGCCAAGGTGGCACCTGCCGATGCGGCGGAGCTTTCCAGGCTGCTGAAGCTGAAGAAGCTCATGATGGCCCGCGGCCTAGCTTCGGCAGCCCTTTTCGAAGTCAGGCTTTACGGGGGCGCGGATCCGGCGGCTGCCTTCAGGGGCGTGCAGGACCTTTTCGCTCCGGCCCCTTCCGAATACGATGTGAGCGGCCGCTGGGCGTGGCACCCGCATCTCGCGTTCAATCCGGCCGGCCAGCTGAGCTATGTCCTCGGATACCTCCTCTCAAAGCGGATAGAAGCGGACATACGCTCCAGATTCGGCGGCGAGCTTCTCCATCCAGATGCCGGGGAATACCTGGCCGAGAAATACTATGCCGGCTATCAAAAACCGTGGCCGGAACGCATCCGGCTCTGATGCGCTAAGCCCCCGGAGGAAACAGAGGGCTTTTCTGAGGTTTACGGCGTGGAGTCCGCATTATCCTGTTTATCCCCCGGGCAGCAATAAGCCTTTAAAAAGGTCCCTGATAATTGGAAGAAATAAAAAAGTGCACTTGGCATTGCCGTGGCGCGGATGTGAGAAACAAAACATGAGATTCTGGCTATTTGTTCTGCTGTCGCTCGTAGCTCTCGCTGGCGCCGCGTTCGCGGCAACATACAATTCGTCGCTCGGCGCGCCGTACTGCAACAATTCCGCTTCACCCTGCGCGGCAGGGTCCTCATTGCTGATGTGCAATTCCTACCAGGCGTCCCCCGGGCCCGAGCCGAACGGCCCCAACACCGTAGACTCCTGCACCGACAGTAGAACCTCAGGCACCTGCCATCTCCGCGAATCGGTTGAGAACATAACCATCACCGACCTGAACAGCAGCTATTTCAGGCCCGGCGACACGGTGCGCGTAAGCGTCTGGTTCTATTGTTATTCAAGGACTGCGGACAGGATAGCGCTATATTATAGCGGCAGCACCTCTCCTGTTGCGTGGGTAAACAAGCTGGCAGGTAGCACCAGGTGCAGCTCCACCGGCTATTTCAAGAAGGACATCACATTCACCTTGGGCAACACCAGCGGCACGCATGCAGTCAGGGCGGTTATACTGTACAATTACAATATAAACACGGCCTGCCCTACAGGTAATTACCGGGACCAGGACGACCTTGCATTTACTGTGGCTGCGGCAGCCCCTCTCGCCGCACTCTCATGGAACCAGTCAACCCTCGGCATCGGCACCGTTTCCCCCGGCTCGTCAAGCGCGAAAAATGCCACGGTCACATCGACCGGCAGCAACAGCAACGTCGTGGTGACGAATGTCTCCGGCAACGGCACGGCCTTCATCACTGCATCGCCCACGGCCATTGGGAACCTGGGCAACGGCCAGACCGCGAACGTTTCATTCAACTGCTCCCCCGGCGGCTCCCAGGCTGCGGGCTACTACGTGGCGATTTTCAAGGTAAATTCATCCAACTTCACTTCAGGAAACAACATCACCGTGAGCTGCACGGTGGCTGCGTCCAACTGCCCGGTAATAACCGCGGCAGGGACCTACACCCAGAACAGGAACTACATCGGCGCGCCGAACAGCGCCACACCATTCACGCTCAACAACTTCACGTGCGTCAAGATAGCCGCATCCAATGTCGTCTACGACTGCAACGGCTACAGCATAACCGACAACGGCACCACTGCCACAGGCACGAGCTACGGCGTGTTCCTCAACGGCTCGCTCACCAACGTCACCGTGAGGAACTGCCCGGGCATATCCAACTACACATTCGGCATTTTCGTCTATGCATCCAACAACAGCGTCTTCACCAACAACACCGCCTACGGCAACGCCTGGGACGGCATCAAAATCGTCAACGGCACTGGCAATATCCTCACCAGCAACACCGCCCACGACAATGGCATCAGCGGCTTCGTCCTGGAGCCTGGCTTCAACACGCTGTTGAGCAACAACACTGCATACAACCTTGCCTACGGCATCTACATGATCTGGGCGACAGGCAACAACTTCACCAACAACAGGATATACAATAGCAACTACGGAGTCTTCATGGGCGCAGCCAGCGGCAACAACTTCACCAACAACACGGTCTACGGCGGCACCGATAGTTTCCACGTCGTTACCCTTTGCGATAACAACACCTTCGCCAATAATCGCGCCTACGGCAATTCACAGAGCGGCTTCTACGTCGAATTCAGCAGCAGCAACAACTTCACAAACAACATCGTTTACGCCAATGCCCTCACCGGCTTCTGGCTGCCGACCGGTTCCACCGGCAACCTCTTCTCCAACAACACGGTGCACGACGCGCCCTACAATTTCGCCGTCCAGGGGGGCTCCATCAGCAACCTCTTCGTCAACAACACGGTCTACAACAGCACCAGCTACGGATTCCAGATCAACCCCGTATCAGGCAACAACTTCACCAACAACACGGTCTACAGCGTCAAGTACGGCTTCTATCTCAGTGACTCCACCACCGGCCACCTGTTCGCAAACAATACCGTATATGACAACACGGAGGACGGCTTCTTCGTGAGCTCCAGCACAAACAGCAACTTCACCGGCAACATAGTGCACGGCAATGCGCTTACCGACTTCTGGTTCAACACCGGTTCGACGGGCAACGTCATTGCCAACAACACAGTATATGACGCTCCATTCAATTTCGCCATCCAGTCCGGCTCCAATAACAACCTCTTCCACAACAACACGGTCTGCAACAGCTCCTACTATGGCTTCCAGGTCAACTCAGTGTCAGGCAACACCTTCACCAGCAACGCCGTTTATGGCAACCTTTACGGATTCTACCTTGATACTGCAACAGTCAACACAATCGCAGACAATGCAGTGTACAATAACAGCTACCAGATAATCCTGGCCGCAACCTCAGGCAACCTGATGTACAACAACAACTTCACCGCCTTCGCAGGCCAGTTCGTGGCAATAGACAACGGCGCAAACTACTGGAACCGGACCACGGTCTGCGTGCAGAACATAATAGGCGGCAGTTGCACAGGCGGCAACTTCTACTCAGACTACGCCGGCTACACCTACGACGGCAGCGGCATAGGCTCTACAATCTACCTCGTAGGTAATGCCACGGACTACCTGCCGCTGACGAACCGCGTCGGTACCCCGCCGGGCCTGACGAGCATCTCGCTGAACGCCACCTCGCCCCAGAACCTCTCATCAGACAACCTGACCTGCAACTACGTGCTGAGCGGCACGGTAACCCACGTCGCGCTGTCCTGGTCGAGGAATTCCGCGCCCTTCATGGCGCTTTACCTGCCGTTCGACGGCAAGAACAGCAGCGTGGACAAGACGCTGCTTGACTATTCAGGCTACGGGAACAATGCAACGGCCGTCAGCAGCCCGGTCTGGGACCCCTCAGGCGGCCCCAACGGCACCAGCGCATACAGGTTCGACGGCGTGGACGACTACATAAGCGTCCCGGACTACGCAGAACTGGGCATGGCCGGCAGCGTGACGCTGGTGGCCAAGGTTAGGCGCAACGACAGGCTCAACGACAACTACACGCAGGTGCTCAGCAAGAGCGGCTCCTACGTGATGTTCATATCAGACAACCAGTCACGCGTCTAC
>CAZYGF010000030.1:0-7331 GCA_964647575.1 Microcaldota archaeon | reverse complement strand
GGCGTGCATATCTTCCTTGCGCAGTAGTCGCACTTCTGGAGCTTGGCGGTCTGGCCTCCGCATCTTCCGCAGGTTTCTATGGACATGAATACCACTCCTTGCTTCAATCATACAAAATTCTCTCTCAGGAGTTATCGCATAGAAAACTATTTAATGGATATACAGGGAATGCTAACCATGAGAAAAGGGCAGGCGGCTGTGGAATACCTCACGACTTACGGCTGGGCAATCCTGGCGCTCGTCATCGTGCTCGCGGTGCTCACGTCCAGCGGCGTCCTCTCGCCCAACGTAGCCATATCAGAGGAATGCACCTTCGGCTCGAACGTGCCATGCGACGCCGTGCTGTTCAACAGCGGCACCGCCACGCAAATCTCCATCAGGCTCTTCAACGGCTTCCCCTACAAGATAAAAGTGGCCAGCGTCGACCTCAGGGCCGATGACGGCACGAAGTTCTCCTGGGCAGGCACGGACGTGCCGCCCCTGGAGCTGGAAAGCGGCGCCAACGTGACGCTCAGCGGCAATTTCGGCCGGCTGCTCCCCGAGAACAGCGTGCAGAAGTTCTCCGGCAACCTGACCTACGTCTCATGCGCCCCGGAGATAGGGATAGACTGCAGCCAGGGCTCGTCGCACTCCATGACCGGAAGGGTCACGGGAAAAATACTGCCGAAATGACTGCCCGGGGATTCCGGCGTACGTAAATCCTCCTTTGTATCTGCAGAAGTCATTTCCTCATGCTGAGATAGGACTTCACGAACGGTGCCATGAAGGCAGTTATGGAGAGGATATATGCCAGGGATGGCTCCGGGTGCCTGAGGAAGTAGGTCGCGAATATCATTTCAAGGGCCAAGACGGAAAATGAAGAGGCCACAAACGCCAGAATCATCGCCTTACCGAAAAGCGTTTTCGAAGTGCCGTTCCTGCCTTTCGGGCCCGCAATAAAATGCAGGCAAACCCCGGACACTGCAAAAGCCGCTACAGACCCATAAACCCAGAGCGGCGAAATATCCAATTCCGGGTCAAACTGCGTCTCACTGTAGTATGCCAGGATAAGCGAGATTGAAATGAAGAAGATGAAGCCGAGGGCTTCCTTTTCCCAGATGGACGGAATCTTCCCGCCGCCCAAGGCGGTATCAACAATCCCCATGTGAATGTACTGGCGTGCTGCAAATTTAAAATCCGTGCCCCTGGCCGAAACCCCTACAGCACGCTTACGCCGAACTCGCCCCTGACTGCCTCGAGTTCCCTTATCTTGCTTATCTTCTGCAGTTCCGAAAGCAGTTCCCTGTCCATCTCCTGCGGCAGCGACAGCCGGACCTTCGCCAGCTCAGCGTTCTGCGCGAGCCTGTTCCTGGCCTTGTGCTGGCGCAGCTCGCTCACGATGGCGTTGAGCACAGCCACTTTGCCCACTTCCTCGGCATACTCAGGCCCTCCCTCCGGCCATTGCGCATGGTGGATGCTCGCTTTCCTGCCGAACAGCTCGTGGTTAAGCTCCTCTGCCATGTGGGGCGCGAAGGGTGCGAGCAGCAGGATGGAGCCATCGAGCACCTTCCCCAGCGCGTAAACCGCGGCTGCCCTCCCGGCTTCCCCATTTTCCGCGTATACCCTGTGCTTGACGTATTCCAGGTAGTTGTCGCAGAAATCCGCCCAGAAGAACGCCTGCAGCTTGCTCATCGCGTAATGGAACTCGAAGCGTTCCATGTGCTCGGTGCACTGCTTTATCGTGGTGTTGAGCCTGCCGATTATCCACCTGTCTATGGCTGTCAGCTCGGGCTCCTCCATCTCCTTCCCGACGCCCTCCTTGACTGCGTTCTCGACGAAGCGCGCCGCGTTCCAGACCTTGGCCAGGAAGCTCTTCGCGTGCTTTATGTCCTCGTAGCTGAACGGCCTGTCCTTTGCCATGGCGCCGCTTAGCGCGGCCCACTGCCTTATGGCGTCGGTGGGGTAGTCCCGCAGCAGTTCCGCAGGGGATATTATGTTCCCGAGGGATTTGCTCATCTTCTTGCCGTCCGGCGCAAGCACGTTGCCGTTGAGCAGTATCGTCTCCCATGGTGGCATGCCAGTGAGCGCCACGCCGCTCCTGTAAATGGTATAGAATGCCCAGGTGCGCACTATCTCCACGCCCTGCGGCCTCAGCGATGAGGGGTAGAACCGCTCCATCTTCTTCTCGTCGGGCCAGCCGGCGATTATGAGCGGGGTTATGCTCGAGTCCACCCAGCAGTCGCAGGTGCTCGTCTCCGCAGCCATGCGTTTCCCGCATCCGCACGCCTTACCCTTCGCCTTCTCGGGGTAGAACGGCAGCTCGTCCTCGCCCGCGGCAGCAGTCGCGCCGCATTCGCACCCGTAGAACGGCAATGGAGTGCCGAAAACGCGCTGCCTTGAGATGACCCAGTCCCATTCCGCGCCCTCCACCCAGTCTATGAGGTAGCTGATGCCGAAGTCAGGCACCCACTTGACCTTCTCGGCGAGCGCCTTGATGTGCTTCGCGGTGGTGCGTATGTCCGCGAACCACTGCAACGAAGGTATCAGCTCCACCGGCGTCCTGCACCTGTCGTGGACCTTGACCGTCTGCTTGAGCTCTTCTTTCCTGAAGACCCTGTCGCCGAGAATCTCCATGACTTTCCTGCGCGCTTCCTCCGCCTTCAGGCCGTTGAGCTCTCCTGAGTTCTGCATCCTGCCATGCCTGTCTATGGCCTCTATGAGCGGCAGCTTGTAGCGGTGCATCCACACCACGTCCATCTTGTCGCCGAAGGTGCACACCATGAGCAGGCCGGTGCCGAATTCCTTCTCCACATCCTTGTCCGAGAATACCGGCACCTGCTTGCCCAGCGCCGTCGTCAGCGTCCTGCCCTCCAGCTGCCTGTAGCGCTCGTCCTCCGGGTTGAAGAGCACAGCCACGCAGGCGGTCATGAGCTCCGGCCTCGAGGTCGCTATGGGCAGCTTCTCGCCGCCCGGGCCTGTGAAGTATATGTAGTTGAGCGTGCCTGACTTCTCCTCGTCATCAAGCTCGGCCTTTGCCACCGCCGAGCCGCATCTCGGGCACCAGAAGACAGGATATTTGTCCCGGTAGACGAGCTTGTCCCCGTACATCCTGATGAGCGACAGCTGCACTTTCCCGTGGTATTCGCTGTCCATGGTCTTGTATTCATAGCGCCAGTCCGGGCTGAAGCCCATCTCCCTCATCTGCGTCTTCATCCGCGCTATCATGTCCACGGTCCATTCCACGCATTTCTGCCTGAACTCGACCGGGCTGAGCCTGCCGAATTTCTTCTCCACCTTCACTTCTGTGGGGAAGCCCTGGGTGTCCCAGCCCTGGGGATAGAATACGTTGAAGCCGGCCATCCTCTTGTAGCGCGCGGCGAAGTCGATGTAGCTGTAGGAGAGGACGTGGCCCATGTGCAGCTCGCCGCTGGTGAACGGCGGGGGCGTGTCTATGGTGTAGAGGGGCCGCACAGTGTCCTTGTCGTCGAACCTGTAGGTGCCTTCCTCCTCCCATCTCTTCTGCCATCTTTCCTCGATGGCCCTGTCATAGCGCTGCTGGAGCATAAGAACCCGTTTTCCTATTGTTATCTAATGTTTAAAAAAGGCCTATCAACGGCGTTCAGACGCTGATTTTCATGCCGTCCCTTGCCGCGATGGTCTTCACGCCGCTCTCCGTTCCCACCTTTTCCGCCTCCATTGACGGCCCGGCCTTGAGCATTTTCAGGCCCATGTGCGTGATTATGCACGCCTTGGGTCTGGCTGCCTTCAGTATCTCGGCGACCTCGGCGATCTTGAGGTGGCCCCTGTACAGGTCGCCCTCGGGCTTTATGCAGTTTATGACGAGCAGGTCGCAGCCCGCGAAATCCCTGCCAAGGCTTTCGGTGAATTCGGTGTCGCTTATGTAGCCGAGCACGCCGCCGTCAAGGTGGAGCTTGAACCCGAACGTCGTCGGCTCCTCGTGCTTCATCGGGAAAATCTCGATTTCAAAAGAGCCCTTCTCATTCTCGAAGCGTTTCCTCTCGCCGTATTGCGCCACGTAAAGCGTGCCGACGCGCGACTGGTGGTAGGCGCTCACGCCCTTCTCCTCGATGGTGTTTTTGCTCGCTATCAGCACGCCCCTTTTCTTCAGCCCGTAGTTGGTCATGGCCTCGATGAGCACCATGGAATCCGAGATGTGGTCGACGTGGTTGTGCGTCACGATTATGGCGTCGAGCTCGAGCGGGTTCTGCCTCTGCTCGATCGAGTGGATGAGCGCGCCAGGACCCGGGTCCACGTGGATGTTGGCAGAGCGGGAGTTTATCCTGAAGCCGCCCGTCCCCCTTATCTGCTTTATGAGGTTTATGCGGCCGCCTCCCGTGCCAAGGAATACGATCTCCATGATGACGGTTTGAGGCAAAGCATATTTATTGCTGGCGGCGCTCTCTATGGACATCGCAAACCCTTGCCCGCCTTCACCTTCTTTCCTTGAAGCATAGGGACGAAGGAAGCGGTGCATAAAAGCAGCAGGAAAAGCTCAGCCTTTGCCATGGAGCCCACGCTCTATGAACTCATGTATCGTCAGGAAGTGCATGCCGCCGTACTGGAGTTCCAGCGAGAGTTCCATCCACAGGGGGTCGTACTTCTGGGCAAGCCTGAAGAACTGCGCCTTGAGTTCCTCATCCGGAAAGATTATGACGCTGTCGGGAGCCCTGCGCACGAGCTTGGGATAGATGTCCGGCCATATGTGGAACGTCTTTCCATGCACAAGAAAACCTCCCTTCTTCGCAGGTCTGAGTTCCTCGCCGTTCTCCAAGAGATGATCAGACAGTTTCCTTTTCACCACCCAGTATTCTATGGGCTTGTCGCCAGCCATCTCAGCAGGCAGGAAATAGCCGCCGTAGGAAAGCATCCTGCCCTTGCGGGCGAGCGAGTCGAGCACGTTGTAGATGTTCGAGTCTGTGAGGAACAGCGGCGCGCCCCGGTATGTCGCATGCTTGCGCATGCCTATCCTGAGGTCCGAGACCGAAAGGGGCATGCCCGGCGCCCGGTGCTCCCGCGTCATGACAAACAGCCTGATGAACGTAGCATAAGGTATTCTCAGGACTTTGGCGGTCGGTGCGGGTCTACGATAGGTGTGTATCGCCCATTTCCTCCTCACCCGAGCGTTGAGTACGGCCGCGGCCACGATGAAGGCGCCCCCTGCGCCGATGACAGCGTAGAGCATGAAACCGGACTCGTCCATCTCCTTCCGGTAGTAGGTGGTCGCCTTCTCGCCTTCGAGTTCCACAGTGAATGAATGCAGGCCTGGCTGAAGGAGAAGCGGCACCCTCACCTCCCCGTTCTCGGCAGTTGTGACTCTGAAACTCCCGTTTTCGTCAACTGTCAGCAGGGCCTTTGCCAATTCGGCCGACCTGCCATCCAGCATTATCAGAAATATGTGCTCGCTGCCCTCTATCCTTACCAGCCTCACCTTCAGCTCCGGTACATGCGTGTAGGCAGCGGCATGAACCAGGCCCTCCTGATCCACGAGCTGCACTATGTAATCACCTGAGGTCATGTTGGGCGAAACCGTGCCACTTTCGGTTGCAAATGTCTTAAGGGTAACCGTTTTCGCTGCAGCAATGCCCATGGTTCTGCCGTCCTTCACGAATCTGAGCCTGAAATCGTAGGAGACCGGATAAGTGAAGTTATCATGAAGTTCGAACGAGTAAGCTACCCCTGCACCCTGATTGGTCTTATCCGAGATGCTCAGCGTCCCATATGGCTTCTCGGCGTTAGCCAAATCCATGATTTTCACAAGCGATTTGTTCATTCCGCTGGCCGCATATACGACCCTTCCGTAGTATGTTTTCGGCCTGAGGCTGCCGGAGAAAATTGTCACGGTGCTCCTGTTGCCGAGAATTTCAGGCGTCAGCTTGGCTTCATCCCTTTCCGTCTGCCATCCCTCGTCGACTATGAGCGACGCCAGCTCGCTGCCAAGCGTCTCGTTCTCACTGTCAGGATAGAGCACTAACCAACCGTTCCCATACTCCAACCTGGTGACACTGCCGTTCTTTGCCACATGCGGCAGGTCTGAAGACGGCGCGAGGTTGGGAGAAAGATTGAGGGCCGCATAGGCATTGCTTCCGACTTGCTTCTGGGAGCCGGACTGCTCCATCGCTATATCAAGGTGCTTGCCAAAGAATATGACCGCGTTGCCGTCGATCAGCGCAGCGAACTCCGGCCCTGAAAGCCTGTCAGGAATGGCATCGGACGGTAGGATTATCACCGCGCCCTTCTTCTGCTCGGCCTCGTAGAGCGGTACCGCTATGACCTCCATGCCGTAAGCGGAAAGGTCCTTTCTCAGGACCGCCATCACGCTCTGCTTGCCTTCGGAGTACGGGTAGTCGTTGACTTCGTAAACCTCTCCACGCGGCTCGCTACCCAGTGTTATCATCCTGATGCTAAAATTATCCGTGCCGCTCGTGTTCACATAGAGCGTCAAGTAGTCGCGCACTCCGGAGCCGCTGTTCAAGCTGCCGTAATCCTGCATTGAAATCCAGAAGCCGAAAGGTTCCGGTGCCAGCGGAGCAGCCTGCTTCTGGGGCTGAGCCAACAACGCACCCAAGCCTGCCGTAAGTAGGACGAGCAAAACTGTAACTGCCGTGATTTGCTTCAGGCTCACTTTACTGCCCCCGTTATCGCTATGGTTCTCTCTACAGGAAGTGCACGGAGTATCTCTATGCGGTGCAAGGTGCCTTTAGCTGCCTCGGCTTTCTTCTTTTTGGATGTGAACTCGGACAGTTCCACCCGTTCTCCCTCAGACAAGCCGTATCACCCCTCTCTTGGAGAGCGAGTCCAGTCTCTCCTCCAGCCTCTGCGCCCCTATGGATAATGTGCTGCAGAATTGGACGTCGTTGAGCCTGCCGTTGTGCTCCTCCACCCATCTCACTATCTCCTTGTCCAGCTCGTTGTCAGTTAGCGCCTCGAGTTGCCCTACTCTCTCCTCGAGCTGCTGCTCCTTTTTCTCGAATTCCAGCAACCTCAGACCAAGGCCGTCCTTCTCCTCCTTGACCTTGGAGAGTTCGGCCTTCAGTGCTGCGTTCTCTGCGACGTAGCGATCAAGGTCGTATTTCATCCTGAGCGCGTCTGCCCCGGAGAATCCCGAGGCGATGTCCAGCGCTTCCATGGTTTTCGAGTACATGTCCTCTCTGTCCGGCCTGAACGCGTCCTTCGCTTCAAGCAGCGATAGGAGCGTGAACATAGTTTTCGCCACTTGCAGCCTCCGTACAGTCGGGTTTGGCACTTCAGGTGGGATAGAATAAGTCACCTCGGCGCCGTCATGGCCGAAGGAAAGGCCGATGTAAAGATGGGGCTTTTTCTGCCTGTCGGTG
>CAZYGF010000029.1:0-7361 GCA_964647575.1 Microcaldota archaeon | reverse complement strand
CCATCTTTGCTGCTTGGCGCGACAACACCAGTCTGCATCTTCACCAAAAAGAAAAGGTGGGACGAATGGGCGCTTATTGCAGTGGGGGCGCTGGCATTCGTCATGCCGGTTTCGCAGCATTTTATTTTCTGGTATTCCATCATTTCGGTTCCGGCATTCGCAATCTTCCTGGGAAAGATGATTGCAGATTCTTTCGGCAGCGGCACCCTCTTTAGCGGCTTAGTTCTGGCACTTGCATGCGCGAATATCGTGACGTGTCTCTATCTGGGCTCCTTTTTCAGCCCGTTCGAAGCCGGTGTGCGCGAAGTGTCCATTTTCATGCAAAATAAGAGCGCGTATATCCTGGAGTTGAATGCTGGATTTCCCAACTGGAAATCAATAACAGAAGAATATGCGGGCACCGAGAAGGCATTCCTGGTACTTGAGCAGAGAAACCCCGGCTTCCTATTTTATCGCTTTGCCGAGAGCAGGGACTACCAGAATGTTCATGCATTATTCGCCGCGCGGCTGGACCCGGTGCCCTGCGCGGAATATCTAATAGTCCACCGCGACCTCTACGCGCATGACGCTTCAATCCCTGATGCCGCAATACCCCCGTGTTATGCGCTTGCGAAGCAGATTGGAAACTACGACCTCTATGTCCATGCTGAAAATGCATCGGCACTTGCAGGCACGGAGAACAAATGACGGTGAATCCATAGTTTCTGCCCATAAAAGCTGCTACCATCACCTGGCGCCGCCGCTAGGCGGCCGCCCCATCTATAATAAAGGCAACATCACAATATAATCCATGCCGGGGTGAATGCGGTGAGGCAGGAAAACTTTATCAAGTGGAACGAAAAGATGTTCGTCAAGTACAACAACCTGCGCCTCTACGGCCACCGGAACCCATTCATACGGTATATGGAAGGCAAGCGCGTCTCGAAAATAGTGGCTGCAGTTGCAGGGGCCGAGCGCGTTGCAGACATCGGGTGCGGCGAGGGCTACGTGCTTGCGAGGATTCGGGCGCCGCGGGCCGTGGGCGTCGACATCTCTGAAACCGCCATCCGAAGGGCCGCGCGGGCGTCGCCGGCGACCCTCGTGCGCGCGGACGGCGAGGAGATGCCGTTCTCGGACAGTTTTTTCGACGCGGTGGTCTGCAGCGAGATGCTGGAGCACACGGTCCATCCGGCGAAGATCGTGTCGGAAATCGCCCGCATAACGCGGCCGGGTGGGAGGGTTGTCCTGTCCGTGCCGAACGAGCCGCTCATAAACGCCATCAAGGACCTCGCCTGGAACGCGGGCCTCTTCGGCGTCTTGTTCCCAGGCGTGCCGCGGAGACAGGATGGGGAGTGGCACCTCCATTCCTTCGACCTCCAGATGCTCAGGAAGCTCTGCGGCCAGTCCCTGAGGATTGAGTGTGTGCACGCCATACCATTCGGCTTCCTCCCCGTCCGCTATGTGGCGGTATGCAGGAATACCAAGCGCGGCCCGGCGCGGAAGGGCCCGCTTTTCTCGCGGAAAGTTCGCCGCGTGGATAGCTATTTCGACGCGCTTCGCTAGGCAAAGGGGTCAAACATGATTTCAGTCATAATGCCGGTCCACAACGAAGCCCACATACTCGAGGCGAATGTCGCTAGGCTGATGGAGGGCCTGGACGCCCTCGGCCTGGAATGCGAGATAATAATCTCCGAGGACGGCAGCAGCGACGGAAGCGGCGCTGTGGCGCGGCAGCTCGCGTCCGAGCGGGTCCTCGTCCTGAACTCGCTGCAGCGCCTCGGCCGCGGCCTCTCCCTCAGCAACGCGATCAGGGCCGCGCACGGCGACACGGTGCTCTACATGGACACTGACCTCGCAACCGACCTGAGGCACATCCGGGAGCTGGCGGACGAGATCGAGCGCGGGGCCAACATCGCCACCGGCTCGCGGCTGCTCCCAGGCTCGAAGGTGCATGGCAGGGGCGCGCTGCGGGAATTCTTCAGCCGCGGCTACAACCTGCTCCTGCGGCTGCTGTTCAAGACGTCCGTGCACGACCACCAGTGCGGCTTCAAGGCATTCAACCGGCAGTCAGTGCTCCCTCTGCTCGCGCAGGTGAAGGACCGGCACTGGTTCTGGGACAGCGAGCTCCTCATCAGGGCGCAGGCGAACGGCATGACCGTGACGGAAATCCCTGTGGAATGGACCGACAGGAAAAGCAGCTCTGTGCGGTTGCAGTCGGACATACCGCAGATGGGGCTGGCCGCCATCCTACTTCGGCTCAGGATGTGGGCCGCGAAGGATGCCTGAGAGCGGGGGCAGCATGTCAAGGCCTTTGGACGCGAGATAAAACAGCGGAAGGCAGAGCAGCGAGAATGCTGCCGCCACGCGCCAGTCGATGCCGAGCGGCTCGCCTGTTTTCGCGAACAGCGCATAGAAATCGAGCGGTATCGCCACGAGCACGAACATGAGCACCCAGTAGCGTATGGGCTTCCTTCCCACGTATTCCACCACGCCGCCGCGCGCGTCAGGCGCCCATCCTGCCCGCCTGATGCGCCAATCTATTATATAGTAGAACAGGAGCGACAACGCCACCGAGAACGCCATGAACGACGGGCTGGCATCCATCTTCCATGCAGGGGCGGCGGCGAGGAGCGCGAGCGTGGCGAGCGCGAAGGCGGCCATGAGCGTGGCGTATTCCCTCCCTTCCGCGACGCGCCTCCCTGCCAGCACGCCGCCGAGCATGACCGGAAGCCAGAACGGGGCAGCGGCATAGCCGCCGAGATATGCGGCAGAGAAATCCGGCAGCATCCCGGACGAGGCGAGCGCTACGTATGATGTGGCGATGCCGGCCATCACCGCCGCCAGCGCGATGTCCGGGAGCGCGAGCATGAGCACGCAGGGCAGGAAAAGGACCGCGTTGAGCATCACCTCGTCCATGGCAAGGAAGGCGCCGGCCGAAAACGGCGAGATGATGAACGAAACCAGGACGAGCATGCCGAACCGCTCTGCGACGTCAAGGAGATAGCCCCGCCTCCCCTTCCGTTTCGCTGCGAAAAACACCAGCGACATGCCGCTCGCGAACAGGAACATGGGCAGGACGAGGTCGCCGATGTGGAGCGAGCCGGGCACATTGTGCCGGAGGAAGTCCGGCGGGAAGCTGAGCCGCGCCATCAGCGTGAAGAAGACCATGAGCATGATGCTGAGGCCGCGGAACGCGTCTATGGCACGGACCCGCGCGGCGCCTGTGGCGGGACGGGCTGCCCTGGCGGCTGAGCGCTTCATGAGCATGACATGCGTGCATTTATTTTAAATTGACATCCGTCCTCTGTTCCTGCATGAAGCTCACGCTCTTCTACTACAAGTCGGTGCACAGCAACGCCGCATACTACTACGAGCTGGCCAAGGAGAGCCGCGGCAAGGCCGCAGGGCTGGAGAAGGCGATCGGGGAAACGGAAAAGGAGCTTGGCAAGGCGGAGAAGGGGAAGAAGAAAGAGGTGCGGGTGAAGCACGGTAAGGAATGGTACGGGAAATTCCACTTCTCGTTCACGTCCGGCGGGAAGCTCATGCTCGGCGGCAGGAACGCGCAGCAGAACGACCTGCTGTTCGCGAAGCACATGGAAGACGCCGACCTGTTCTTCCACGCGGACATACAGGGCGCGTCCGCGGTCATACTCAAGGGCGGCGCCGAACTTCTCGCCAAGGCGGGCGAAGGGAGCGATGCCGCCGGCAGGCAGGAGCTGGCCGAGGCAGCGCAGTTCGCCGCCAGCTTCTCAAAGGCGTGGGTGAACGGCAATGCCAGCGTGGACGTATACGCAGTGAGGAAGGGCCAGCTGTCGAAACACGCCACCGGCGGCTTCATCCCATCCGGCGCGTTCGCCATCGGCGGAGAAAGGGCGTGGTTCAGGGACACCAAGCTCGCGCTGCGCATGGGCACCGGCGAAAGAGGCATCGCCATCGTCCCGGAACTGTCGGCCCTGAAGCTCCAGAACCCGCTCCTGCTGGTGCCGTCGGCGGCAGGGAAGGAGAAAGGCGAGCTGGCGCGGTCGCTGGCGAAACGCTACGGCGCGCATCCGGACGAGCTGCTGGAGCTCCTGCCGAACGGGAAGACGAAGACGCTCGAACCCCGCTGACGGGACAGGCAAACCTTTATACGCTGATGGGACCGGGCAAAGCTTTATACGCTGACTGGACTAGGCAAAGCATTATAAATAATGTTTCATAGTACCTTCTGGTATCAGGTGATATGTGATGTACAAAAACATGCTTGCGATAATAGGCATCCTTCTCGTGGGTGCAGGAATAGTGATGGCCATTTCAGGCGCTTCAACCACCCTGGTTTCTGATACGAGGTGGACAGGATACGCTGCCGGCAATGACACCACCCAGGGAGGCAACATCTCCGCGCTCAACATAGCCGCGACCGCGCTCACCAGCAAGTGGGCGTCGTACTACGGCAACGTGAGCGGCACCATAGTCCTCGGCAACGGCTCCAACAACGTCTACAGCTGGACCTGGGCCCAGGGCACGGGCGGCGAGGTATGCGTCTCGACCAACAACAGCTTCGATTTCGCAGCTGCAGTCACCGCGACCGGCGCGAACATCAATACCGCGTGGGGCTTCACCGCGAACGATGCGGACAGCGGCAACAACACCTACCGCTCATCGAACTGCAACCTCAATTTCACCCAAGCCGCTGTCACCAACACAGGCAACGTCTCGCTCCAGGGAAGCAGCAACTTCAACAGCTGCGTGATACGGAGCGGCGTCATCGCCGCGGGCACCACTGGCCTGGTGGCGTTCTGCACCACTATCCAGCCAAGCGCCACCGGCCTGAACTACCTGGGCGTGCCGGCGAACTACGAGATACTGGTCGCAACCAACAATACGGCGGGTGCCACGGAGACGTACTTCTTCTACGCTGAGCTCAGCTGAAGAAAGGGTCTTCTTTTTTTCATTTTTATCATATGCCAGCACCATGAAGCAAACATGACATTTGGGGTAACGTATGAGACTTGCAGTCCTGTTTATGCTTCTGCTCTTCGCAACAGCGTATGCAGAGGACTACGTCGCAATCAATTCCATGGACGGGCGCGACGTGCTTTCCGGCATCTTCTATGCGAACGTGAAAGGCGAGCCGGTGAAATTCATGCCGGTGCCCGGCGGCAACAGCGACCTGTTCGCGGCCAAGATAGGGCCGGGCCACTCCATCCTGCTCCTGCAGTCAGACAAGCCGGTCAGCAGCTTTGCCGAAGGCGCACTGAAGGCCAACAACAACACGCTCGAGGTCTACGCGTCAACGGACGCGGCGGCGACCAATCTCGAACTGGCGAAACGCTCCGGCGCGGCGGGCTTCATAGTCGTCGATTCGGCATATTCCGACAGCGCGCTTTCCGTGCTCCCTTATGCCAAGTTCACCAAATCCTACGTCATACTGGCTGACAAGAACAATGCCGACCAGGTCAAGGCCATAGTCGCAGGCAAGAAGGTGATGATATACGGCCTGGTGGACAAGGAGGTCTCGGCTGCGCTCGCGCCCTACAGCCCTGAGCTCGTCGGCAAGGGCGAGGACAAGTTTGAGGACAACATCGCGATAAACGGGCGGCTGATGCGCGAGTCCGGCGCCAAGCAGGCCATAATGATTGACGGCACGTTCATAGAGGAGGCGATAGCCTCAGGGGACCAGCCGCTCCTGCTCACCGGCACGCTCGTGCCGCAGCCGACCTACGATTTCGTCAAGCAGCAGGTCAGCGGCGGCAACCTGACGCAGATCATGCTCATAGGCAACCAGCTGGTTGTCCCGGTTTACGACATGCGCGAGCGCATGAAGAGGGAATTCCAGGGCGAAGGCCTCAACCTGACATTCGGCGTCATAGTCAAGTTCGCCCAGGTGGTGCCGTCGGCCGGCACAGGCGTGCTCGTGCTCGACACCTTCCACATGCCCGCATACCTGCCCCTGCTCAACGTGAGCGAAATCGAATACAACAAGCAGTCAGGAACGGTCATGGTGAGCGTGGGCAACATAGGCGACGGCGCGGCCTATTACACCTCCGAGCTGCGCGTCAAGGTCGACGGCGCGGACTTCAGGGTCTTCCCGAGCAACGAGACCAGGCTCGTCGAAAGGGGCGAGCAGGTTGGCATGGAATACCAGCTGGACCTGTCTTCGGTCCCCGAGGGCAGCGTGACCGCGCTCGCCCTTGTGAAATACGGCCTGTCTAAGAAATCGCTGGAGTCGTTCGTCTCCAGGGAAGGCCCGCTCACCACCATAAGCTACGTGGACACTTCCAACGTCACCGTCCAGTTCGCCAAATACGACTCCGCCAACAAGCGCATGCTGGTCACCATGCGCAACAGCGGCGGCCAGGTGGCATACGTATTCTCCAGGGTCAGCCTCCTGCTCGGCGGCCAGCCCACCAACATAAGCAGCGCTGCGACGCGTTCCATCGAGCCGGCATCGCTGGTGGTGGAAGAATTCCCGCTGGAGCTCAGCGACGCCGACCTCTCGGCGAACAGCAACGTATCCGTGTTCATAGACTACGGCGGAAGGCAGGGCTTCCTGGCGAAGCACGCCCAGTACATAGTGCCGCTGGAGTCGCCGGCCAGCCCGCTCATGCTCATCATCGTGCCGCTTGCATTCCTGGCAGTGCTGCTTGCTGCGGCGTACTTCATCTTCATGCGCAAGCCCGGGAAGGCGGAAGGAACAGAGGCCGCCAAGCCGGCCGCAAGGAAAGAGGCGGCCCGCCGGAAATAGGGTGGCCGGATGCTGCCGCCCCGCGTTTTTCTCCTCATTATCCTTCTGCTGGCGGCGCTCGCGTTCGCAGGAAACGATACGACCACCAGCGGCAGCATAAGGGGGGTCAACGTGGCGCTGCCGCAGGGTTCCTCCTGGCACAGCGCCGTGGGCACGCTGTCGCCGGCGCCTGTCGTGCCGTTCAGCATAAACGCCACTGCCGGCAACATGACCAGCGCAGTGATAAACTCTGGCTCAGGCTCTGCGCCCTACGGCGTCAACGGCTCCATCTGGCTGCTGTTCTCAAACTCGTCCGCGGCCATCACGTCCCTGTCGCCAGGCAACATGGCCCTCCTCGACCAGTTCATAGGCAGGCCTGGTGAGAACGCGTCGTCCACATTCACCGTGAACACGTCCTTCGTCATCGGCAACTTCACCCTGCCCAGCGTGCCGACCGCATACACCCTCGCGCCCAATGCCACCGCGTTCCGCATGGGCTACCTGCAGGACCAGAACGGCAACATAGTCATCGTGGCGCAGGCAGTGAACCAGAGCGCCGGCTTCAACGGCTCGCTGTTCGACTTCCAGCTCATGCTGCCCACCCAGAACGGCACGGCCGTGGAATACTACCTCACGGTCATACTGAAGGCGAACCGCCCGCCGCCCATCCCCCCCA
>CAZYGF010000028.1:0-7396 GCA_964647575.1 Microcaldota archaeon | reverse complement strand
GGTTCCTCTTGTGCGGCATGGTGGACGAGCCGACCTGCCGCGATGCGAACGGCTCTGCGACCTCGCCTATCTCCGTCCTCTGCAGGTTCCTTATCTCCTTCGCCATCTTCTCCATGAGCGCGGCGATGAGTGCGAGCGCGCACAGCACCTCGGCGTGCCTGTCCCTCTGCACGACCTGGTTGGTCACCTTCGCCTCCCCGAGCCCTAGCTCCTTCATGACCAGTTTCTGTATCTTCGGCCCGTCCTTGCCGAACGTGGCCATGGTGCCGACCGCGCCTGACATCTTCCCGACCGCGATGCGCTTTTTCGCATCCTGCAGCCGTTCCATGCCGCGCTTCAGCTCCTGGTAGTATAACGCGAACTTCATGCCGTATGTCGTCGGCACGGCGTGCTGGCCGTGCGTTCTGCCGACGCACACGGTTTTCTTATGTGCAAGGGCGAGCCGCTTCAGCTCCTTCCCCAGCTTCTCCATGTGCGAATCCAGCAGCCATATGGCGTCAATGAATATGAGCGCCGTGGCGGTGTCTTCTATATCATAGCTCGTCGCGCCGAGATGGACATATCCCCCGGCGTCGCCTGCCTGCTCTGTGAGCGCCTTCACCATGGCCATCAGGTCGTGGTGGATTTCCGTCTCTATGGCAAGCACCCGCGCCAGCGTGACCTTTGCCGCGGCCGCATGTATCCTCGCAGGCACGTCCTTCGGCACGTTGCCCAGCTGCGCGTGCGCCTTTGCCAGCGCGACCTCGACAGTCATCCATTTGGCCAGCTTGGAGCGGTCGTCGAAGATGGCGTTCATATCTGTCCTGTACCGTTCTTCGAATGGAGAAATCGTCATGGTTAGCTATCGCCCTGCAGGATTAAAATGATAGCGACGGTGCGGCTTCAAATGCGCCTGCCGGCAGGGATTTAAACGCTTGTGGTCAATATGTCATAAAAATGTGAGAGGTATACTCATGGAACCGAAACCTGCGCAGTCAAACGGCTGGATGCACGGAACCGTAACCTCCATCGCAGCGCACAGGGGGCACAAGACCTACTACAATTTCATCGCCAAGCTGGACGATGGCAGGCACTTCGTCCTGAAGCAGAGCTATGCCCCGCCGCCTGACGCGAGGGCGCCTGCCTCGGCCTACACCCCAGCGTTTCAGCAGCCCCCCTCCTCTTTCGGTTGCAGGCGCCGGAGCGATCCTGAGCCGCTGGAAATCGGCAGCCACGTCATGGTCAATCCGGACCAGAGATGCTGCGAACGCGACACCCGCGTGAAATACCCGGTCGCAGGCATGTGGCGGAGGGCAAAGCAGAACGAAATCCCTGCTGCCCCTGCCGCCGCCCCGGCATTCCAGGAGCGCGAGCCGCTTCCTGAGCCTCCCGCGCATGTTGACGTTCCGGCCGTGCGGACAACGCCCTTCTCGAAAAATTCAGAAGTGGCGCGCGCAATAGAGCGCGAACTGTCTGCGGCCATGAGGACCCGTACGATGGGGTTCGTGCTGTACGACCCCCTCGCTCCCCCGGGCTACCCCCCGTTCCTGTGCCTTGTGAGGCTCAAGGACGACCTGGACTGGGCTGCCGATGCAATCGAACAGATGAGCGGCTCCAGGGTCGGTTGTGTGCGCAACATCGGCTCGCGCATAAGCGGCTTCATCGATAACATGCCGCAGTCATCGCTCCAGTCGTGCATGGATAAAGCTGCCGGCCGCATCACCTTCATCCCAGTCCCCGGCCTGTCCTGTGTGGAGCATGGCATAGCAAAGATAGAAAACGAAGTCCTGCATTTCTGCATGTGGGACGCGCTGCCTCCCTCCACATGAGGCCGGCCGACGCCTGCACCTGGGCGCGGCAGGCCATAAAACGGCATGTTTAAATGCATCAACTTTCATCATATATAACACAACTGATTGAGGCGGAAGCTATGCCAACACCTGACACTTACGCGATGGAACTGAGGATACTGGACGGACTGGAAGCCGGCAGCGCAAGCCTTTTGGAGGCGAAGGAGCTGGCTTTCGACAGGGAACACCTCATGCTAGTCCTGGCAGGCCTGGAGCAGTTCCAGGCCCATTTCACGGATGAGGAGCGCAGCCGGAGGGACTTCGTCATCGCCATCCTCGGCGCAGCGGAAAAGGTGGCGGCAGCCACGCGCGCGGACATGGAAACGAACGAAACTGAGTTCGCTGCGCTGGTAAGGCAACTCGCCACTTCAGGCGCAGCCCCTGAGAAGAATGGCATCAGCAGGGAAGCAGAGCTGGCCCGCACCCTTGAGCTCGTGGAAATGGTGAGGAAACGCAACGCAGAGCGCCAGGTTGACGACGCCAAGGACGTTTCGCTCATGCTGCTCCTAGCAGATGTCGCCCGGCTGGAAAAGAAAGTCGCCGCAGAAAAGGCTACGCTTCTCCGGGCCGTGGAGCTGATAAACCACCAGCCTACCATTACCTTTGAAGACAAGGTGGTGCGCGCGGAAATCCTCGTGCGGATTGCAGAGCATGCAGTGGAAAATCCGCAAGCCAGGGTAGAGGCGCTCGAGCGGCTCGCCACCGTCATTGAGATGTCCGAAGAGATCGGGCATGCAGAGGCTGCCTTGCGGGCTGCGAAGGACGCCGCTGACCCGAAAGCTGCAGAGGCTGCCGCGCTGGAGGACCTCAATGATATCAGGAAGATAGCAGACGAGAGGAGGCCCAGGGCAGCGAAAATCAGGGATGACATAAAGAACGGGCTTCGCCTAATCGACTTCTCGTGCGCCTATGAGCACTGCGCGCAGCTGATAATGCGCTATGCAGAGGTCGCGCTCGTGCATGCGTTCACGCGGGGCACGCCTGACATCCGGAGGGAGGCGGCAGGCGGGCTGAAGGCGATTAAAGGCAAGTTCACCTCGCTTGTGCTCGCGCATCTGGGCGAGCGGTGTGAAAAGGCCCTGGAGGCGCATTGCGGCGCATACCACTCAGCCAACGGAGGGCTGCTGCGCTTCATAAGGAAGCAGCGCCCTGTTGCGGCAGAAGCCCAGGTCAGGGCGCTTGACGCAGCGCAGAATGCGTGTGACCTCATGCTCGGAGCATCCATCCTGCTTGAGCACACGAAGGCCAAGTGGAGCACGTCCTGGACCGAGCCGAGCCGGAAGTCCATGCACAGCATGGTGAAAATCTCGAAAAGCCACCGGCAGAAGCTCGCAACTGTTTAAAACCCGGGCTGGCAATACCATTGCATGGCGAGGGTGCGAATTCTCAGGCGCCAGAATTCTGGCTATATCGAACTCCCGAAGGAGATGCTCGGCTACGAGGAGCTGGAACTCTTCCAGCTCAAGGACGGCTACTACCTGCTCAGCGTACCCTTGGGGCAGGAGCATGCGGGGGAAACGAAAGCGCCGGACAGGGCAGGAGGCAGCGCCAGGAGCGGAGAGATAACCCCGGCCGAGCGCCAGGTCCTGAAGAAGCTGCTCGCCATACGCTTCGAGAAGCGCACGCCGCCCTACGTGGCAAAGGAGTTCTCCGAGCAGGAGATGTTCGTCCTGCGCGAGCTCGAGCGCAAGGGCTTCGTCAACGTGTTCACGGGCCAGAAATACAAGGAAGGCGTCTATAACATCAGCGACAGCATCTACCCGCTCCTTTCGCAGGCAGGGCAGAAAGCCGGTGCGGGCGCCCCGTCCAGAGCGGCGGGCACGGCTCCGGAAGCCGCACAGCAGAGTTATCCCGGTGTGTCGAACCTGCTCAGCACCAGGGGGTTCATCATAATCAACGACAAGAACGAGGCGCGCAGCCTCTCGGAGCAGCTCGCCTCGGAGATGAAAAGCGGCGCAGTCGTGGGCGTCAAGGGCTTCGACGGCAAGTTCTACGCGGTCACGCGCGCCTATTTCACGAAGGCGCAGGCCGCCATAACAGCAGTGATGAAGGAGCCGATGGACGCAGATTCGATCGCCGCCGCTGCCAAGCTCGACCCGGAAGGGTGCAGGGCAGTGCTGAAGCTGATGGCCGAGAACGGCGACCTGATAGAGAAGAAGAGGGGCATTTTCGCCGCGGTGTGACGGCATGATAATCAAGGACGAGATACACGGCACGCTGGAATTCGACGAGCTGGAGGAGAAGCTGATAGACAGCGCGCCGTTCCAGCGGCTCAGGCACATAAAGCAGATGTCCGTGACGAATCTCGTCTATCCAGGCGCCACCCACACCCGCTTCGAGCATTCCCTGGGCACCGCATACCTCGCATCCGTGATAGCGGAGCGCCTCGGTCTTGACGCGGACACCGCGCGCAAGGTGAAGCTGTGCGGCCTCCTCCATGACATCGGCCATACGGCATTCTCCCACGAAGGCGAGGACGTCCTGAAGAAATACCTGGGCGACCACGAGTCCCTTGGCAGGAAGAAACTCTTTTCAGGCGAGCTCGCGGATATACTTTCGGAAAACTACAGGCCGAAGGAGATAGCTGACATCGAGAAATCGAACTACGGCAGCATAGTCACGTTCGACCTGGGCGCTGACCGCATGGACTACCTGAAGCGCGACGCGCTCAACACCGGCGTTGCCTACGGCATAATAGACACAGACCGCATCGTGCACACGCTCATCATGGAAAAGGGCGAATTATGCATCAGCCAGGGCGGGCTCGAGGCCGCGGAGAACCTGCTGGTGGCCAGGTTCATGATGTTCTCGGCGGTATACCTCCACCGCACCGTGCGCATAGCCACCGCGATGCTCTACCGCGCAATCGAGGGCTCCATCGGCGACAAGACAATGAAGCCAGAACAATTCGCCGAGCTTGGCGACGAGAGCGCGCTTTCCCTCATGGCAACGTCAAAAGAGGGCGGCCCCTGGGCAGAGGCGCTGCTGGCCAGGAAATTGTACAAGGAGGTCTGCTCCTTCCCTGGCGCAGGCTGGACCGAAACGTCTGCGAAATCGCTGGGAAAACGGCTCTCCGCGGAGTTCGGCTGCGAGATAATAGCCGACTATCCGCACCAGTTCTTCAAGCCGGTCGCATTCAAGGTGAAGACGGACGAGGGCATCCGGCCGATGGCAGAGCTGTCCACGCTCGTCCAGTCGCTCAAGAAGTCCGAAGAGGAGCGGAGGCGCGTCCTCGTCCTGGCCGACGCCGGCACGCGTGACAAGGAAGGGGCCAGGATAAGGAAGGAAGTCAGAGGCCAGCGACCACGGTGGCCAGCTTCACCGTAATGACGAAAACCACCGTGGCGATTATGAGAACCTTGGGCTCGATCTCCATGCCCGCTATCTTTATGTCCGGCGAGAAACCCACGATGCCCGCCGAGGTCATGGGCATGGATACCTTTTCCTCTTTCATCGACATAGTTTCCTCATTTGTAGCGGAATGATATTAAAGCCTTCCTCACACCATACTATCCATGAGCGACGTAGAAATACACAGGATCGCGGACCTCAAGAAACTGAAGAAGCCACTGCTCGTCATAGGCTTCCCGGGCACCGGCCTTGTGGGCAGCGTCGCCGCATCGCAGCTCGTCGAATCGCTCCAGCTCTCCTTCGGCGGGTACATATCAAGCTCCAATTTCGCGCCCCTGGCCGCAATCCACAACTACAAGCCGCTCCCGGCCGCGCGCATCCACTACTCCGAGAAGCAGAACATGATTGTCGTGATTTCCGAGATGACGATACCTATCGGCACGTCGATGGAGCTCGCAGACAAGATATTCGACTTCGCACGCTCAGTAGACGCGTCGTCCATAATATCCCTGGGCGGCATCTCCCTCAAAGAGGAGAAGGGCGGCGACGTTTACGTCGTGTCCAGCGACCCCGCCATGGTCAAGGACATCGTGGGGAAGAAGATAGCCAAGCCAATCCGCGAGGGCGCGACCACCGGCGTGACAGGCCTGCTCCTGACGAAAGGGACGCTGGAGCACTTCCCGGTGACCACCATACTCGCAGAGGCGTCAGAGGAATACCTGGACCCCAAGGCGGCGTCGAACGTGCTCAAGGTGTTCGCCAGGATAATCAACGTCCCGATAAGCACCTCCACGCTTGAAAAAGAAGCGAAGGAGGTCTCCAAGGCCGTAAGGGAAACAGTCATAAAGGCCAAGCTGGTGAAGAAGAAAGGCCCGTCCGCAGAAGAGGGCGGTTCGATGTACGGCTGATTTTCACAGGGGTGGTGCGGATGAAGGGTTACGCAGTGGAACTGGAAAGCGAGACGAAGAAGAATTCCTATTTCCGCCGGGTGCTTTACACGGCGAAGAACAGCCAGCTCGTCCTCATGAGCCTGAAGCCAGGGGAGGAGATAGGCGAGGAAGTGCACCACGACCGGGACCAGTTCTTCCGCTTTGAAATGGGCGAGGGCAAGGTCGTCATCGACCATGTGGAGCACAAGGTGAAGGACGGCACCGCGGTCATAGTGCCCGCAGGCGCGCTGCACAACGTCATCAACACGTCGAAGAAGGCAGACCTCAGGCTTTACACCATCTATTCGCCGCCCGAGCACATCGACGGCGTGGTGCGCAAGACTAAGGCAGACGCCCTGGCGCAGCCAGAGGAATACGACGGCAAGACGAGCGAATAGAGTGCAGGGAACTACCGGGCCCATTGCCTGTGGCCGGGCATAAGCTTTAGTCAATCCAATACCGAAATCGTTGCTATCTGCAGTCTTTGCACCCATGAATCTTGTGGTGGGTCCCATCTTTGTGCATGCAGTCATCCCCTTTGTGCTCATGGCCCTTGCATTTGGGGTGTTTGCAGTCTTTTACGTGTTTCTTTTCCATAAATCAATCACCATCTCCCTATTTTCGATATCGTTATCCTCTTCGATTTCCCTCTTTTATATACCATTCCATGGTATGATTCCAAACCAAAATACGAATTTATGACCCCGATTATTTTTTCCGGGTCAAACCGCCTGCATGAATAAAGGTCAAAATATATCTCGTTCTTATCTGAAAAGAAATGCAGGGAACAGTGGCTCGTGGTAATCATCTGCACGAAGCTCTGCCCTGGGAAATCCAGATCCTCTGCCCCGGAAAAAACCAGCGGGCCGAGCGCTTTCATATCTGCGGCGCAAAGCAGGTCTCTCATAAATGAACCGGCTAGCTCCTCTGGTATCTCCTTCAATGGCTTTATCCTGGCATTGATTGTCAGATGCAGGTGCGATAATGTGTTGCCCATGCCGCTCCCTTCATGAACCGAGTTCGGCCAGCCTTTTTCTTATGCATTCCTCCTGGGTTTTCAGATTTTCAAGCCTGGCATCCAGCATTTTCTTTTCGTCTTCTTTGCTGAACTCCCTTCCGGTGCAGCATCTCGGCATGCCGCCGCCTCGCCTTCCCATGCATTTCCAATTCCCCCCCGCCCCTGCGGGTCCCGTTCCATCTCCTCCTGGCATAATTTCACCTCATTTTTTTATGTAGTAGTCCCCGCCTCTGATTTTGATGGCTTGCCCTTTGGTAAGCGCCTGTGCG
>CAZYGF010000027.1:0-7420 GCA_964647575.1 Microcaldota archaeon | reverse complement strand
GCCGCCCGCCCCGCCACATAGACGCGAAGAAGGCCATGGCATTCGCCAACAAGATGGTGAAGGCCTACCAGTCCCAGCTCACGGAAGTGGCAGACCTGATAAACGGGCTGTCCGTGTTCGTCCCCGGCCGCCGCGCGAGGAAACTGCACATCGGGCTCTTCGGCTACGCGCGCTCCATGAAGGGGATCAAGCTGCCGCGCGCGATAAACTTCTGCGCGGCGTTCTATTCCGTCGGCATACCGCCGGAGCTGCTAGGGCTCTCGGCGCTCAGCGACAAGGAGTTCGAAGAGCTGCACGAACTGTACGTCAAGGTGGATGATGACCTGAAGGACTCGGCGAAATACCTGAACAGGGTGAACCTGGGCCGGATGCCCAAGCCCGTGCGCGACGGGATAATGAAAGTTCTGGAATGGGTGGACTGCGAGCCGGACGAGGACTACGCGGAGCTGACGACGCGCATATACGAGAACTACCGGGCAGGCCGGAGGGCCCACCTGACAGAGGACGTGAAGGCGGCCGCCTGGAAGCGGCGCTTCCTTGGATAGCGTATTCCACAAGGAAACACCTTTTTAAACTTTATTAAGCATAAGAGCGTTATGATTCACGCTCATAGGCCTGCACGCAGGCTCGGCCATCTCCGGGCCGCAGCCCTGTGCGCGACGGCGCTGTGCATGGGCTGCGTGCCGAAACTGGCCTTTGAGGCGATGAAGCTCGAAGGGCGCAAGGCCGCACCGGATACCATCACGTTCATACAGCCGATCCTGGATACGCTGCATATGAAAGCAATCCAGCCGGATACGCTGCCCCTGCAGGCGGTCCCAGAAGGCGAGGCGCTTTTCACCAAGTCCTCCGACCGCTTTGAGGCAAGGGTGGGCGGGTACACCTATACGACCAGCGTGGACTACCCGCGGCTTGCACAGCAGGCTGCACGCTCTTTCGGGGACTATGTGAGATGCGGCACGGACCGGAGCAGGAGGTTATTCCTGACTTCCCTCGACCTGCTGGTTGACGGGAAGAACCACCTCAAGCAGGAGGTCAACCTGGGCTACCTCCTCAGGGACCCGGTCTATTCAGAGATACGGACGGAGTTCCGCACTGCAAAGCCTGATGACGGCGCCGAAGATTTCCTCGACGCCATCGGCGCCGTGAAGGCGGGCGAGGGCAGCGACTCGCTCAGGGCTGCCTATGGGAACGGGTTCGTCGATGCGGTGCTGAAATACAGCAAATGAACCCGGTCAAAGCTGTTTTTCCAGGCAGAATACCTTGTACAGGACGAACCAGCCCCTCTTCTTATAGAACTCGACCACCTGCTCTTTCCCCTCTTCCACGAAAAGTGTCGGCCTGTCCGTCCCCCTTGCCTTCAATCTCCTTTCCGCCTCATCCATCAATCTGTTCGCCAGCCCCTGCCCCCTGCAATCCGGGTGAACCCCCAGATGGTAGATGAACGGATTCCAGGGGTCATAGATTATGAAAACGGTCCCGACTATCCTTTTGCCGTCTTCAGCCACTATGATGGATGCCGGGTCATGCTCTATCTTCTTCTTGAAAATCTCTCTCTTGTCCAACGGTGCATAATGGATTCCCGTGGCTTTCAGCAACTCTTCCAGCCCAGGAAAATCAGCATCGGTATAATTTCTCAATTGCATGCGACGAGCATGCCGGCCATCCTTTTTAAGTTTTCCCCGGAAATGAGGAAGCATGGACCCGATTGCCATTCACAAGAAGCTCAGGGGCAAGATCTTCATAGGAGCTAAAGCCAGGATAAGGAGTGCCGAGGACCTCGCCACGCTCTATACGCCTGGCGTTGCCGAGCCGTGCAGGCTAATCGCCAGGGACCGCTCGCTCGCTTACGACTATACGATGAAAGGGAACGCGGTCGCCATAGTCAGCGACGGCACGCGCGTGCTCGGCCTGGGCGACATCGGCCCGGAGGCCGCATTGCCGGTCATGGAAGGCAAGGCGCTCATCATGCAGCAGTTCGCAGGGATAGATGCGTTTCCAATCTGCCTCGCGACGAAAGACGAGGACGAAATCGTGCGCATAGTCAAGGCGATATCGCCCGGCTTCGGCGCCATAAACCTGGAGGACATCGAGACGCCGAAAGTATTCAGGATAGAGAAGCGGCTGACCGAGGAGCTCAACATCCCTGTTTTCCACGACGACCAGCACGGCACGGCCATGGTGACGCTCGCTGCGTTGTACAACGCGCTGGTGGTCACCGGCAGGGCCGACGGGCTCGGCGCGAAAATAGGCATCGTCGGCGCAGGTAGCGCAGGCTATGCGATAGCCAAGCTGCTCCATGCCGCGGGCTTCTGCGACATCGTCGTGTTCGACAGCAGCGGCGCCATCCACGCCGGCCGCGCAGGCCTTGAGGAATACAAGCGGCCGCTCGCCTTGTTCAACACGTCCGGCTTCACAGGCACGCTCGCCGGATTCAATGGTGCGGACGTGCTGATATCCGCCGCATCGCCCGGCGCGCTTCCACACGGGGCAATCAGCGCCATGCGGAAGCCGAGCATCGTGTTCGCCATGGCAAACCCGATTTCCGAACTGTCGCTGGACGAGGCGCGCGAACTCGGAATCGACGTGTTCGGCACGGGCCGCAGCGACTACCCCAACCAGATAAACAACTCCGTGTGTTTCCCGGGCTTCCTGCGCGCGCTCCTTGACCTGCGCGTGAAGAAAATCACCGACATGATGAAGATAGCAGCCGCCAAGGGCATAGCAGAGAGCGTGAAGAAGCCGACGAGGGACCGCATCGTCCCCGACGCTTTCGACAAAAAGGTGCTGAAGAACATCGTGCGCAGGGTAAGTGAAGCTGTTGCGTGAGCGAGGCGGCCTAATCCTGCTCATGGCGGATTGGCCGGGAAATAGCGGAGCAATATTTCCTCGTAAACGCTTATGATGTCGCGCCTGTGTATCTTATCGTGGAACCGGGCACCCAGGTCCCCGACGAAATCCCTGAATTCTTTCGCGCTTGGGGCCTCAAGCTCTATTGAGAAGTCGTAATAGCCTATTGTTCTTGTGGCCCAAAGGACCTGCGGGTTAATGCCAAGGAACGAGTAGAACGTGCGCCAGTCCTCTTTCGTCATATTTTTCATGCAGAGCCACATCTTGCGGAACTCATATCCCCGTGCACCGAAATCAGTGAAGACGCGATATCCCTGGATTATTCCGGCTTTTTTCAGCCTCTTGATCATGGCCATCACCGTGGGGGGGCTGGCTCCAACCGCCCTGCACAATTCAGTGGTGGACTTCCTCGCATTACCTGCCATCAGCCCGAGGAGCTTTTCTTCCTTGGCGGAGATTTCAGCCTCTTCAACGCCTTCTTCAGTCGTGATGCGCTCCCTTTTTTCGCTTTCCAAACCGGAGTTCCCAAAGCTCCTCTTGAAATAGTTCAGGGAAACCGTGTGCATGAACGCCTTGTCTATGATGCAGTCGCCATAGCCGGCTTCGAAATCATTGAAAAAGTCCGCAACCCGGGTTGCGTTTTTTGCCACGATAACCAGGTTCATGTCCCAGGTGCCCTCGCATCTCGCCGCCCATCCCAGGACGCCTGATTTTCTCAGGTAAGCCGTCATCTCCTTTTCCTTCTCAGGCGCCATTTCTGAGAATTTGAGCAGCACTGGATACGCCCTATAGCCGAGCCGGTACATGTTTATTTCAGTGATGTAGCCGCGTATCACCTTGGATCGTTCGAGGTTTCTCACCCTGTACAGGACCACCTCCTTGCTCAATCCGGTCTTTTTCGCGATTTCGCCATAGCTCTGTCGCGCATCCCTTTCCAGTTCGGCAAGGATTTTCAAATCCTTCTTATCCGTCTCAACCTGCATTTTATCATCTTGCAAAATTTTTCATATTATTTTAATATTTGATAAGATTTTTAAGCATAACTTTTATATTTTCCTATTGTGCGGTATAGCACATGAAAACACTAAATGCAACTAAACTGGAAACGAAAAGGTGCTGGAACGACCGCTACCGCCAAGGCGGCGCAATCTACGGCACCGAGCCCAGTCCTGCTGCAAAGCTGGCGGTGTTTAAGGATTTCTTCAATAGATTCAAACCAGGCCAGAAGCTGCTGGAAATAGGTGGCGGCTATGGGCGCAATGCTTTTTTCTTTGCCAGCCGTGGGATGTCCGTTGTTTCACTTGATATTTCAGATGAGGCCATAAAACTGGGAACCTCTCTCAGGGAAACCACCCCACCGATGGACGCAGATAGTTATCCTACAAAGGACGATTATGCCAAACTCGGCCTTTTTGATCATATTAACAAAGACAGCCCTGGTCCGGCTGTGGGTGCAGCCAATCATGAGCTGAAAAAATGGCGCAATGAAAACCCCGGAAAAACGAGTGCTGACGTGACTTTTGTCGAAGGCGATGCCGCCAAACTAGGCAATCTTTTTGAAAAGCACGCCTTTGACGGAATCTTCAGTAATTTCTGCCTGCATCTCCTGAGCGAAGAAGAACGCCATGCAATAGTAACGCAGCTCCCGTTTTTCATGAAGCCTTTTGGCAGGACGGTTTTTTCGCTTCTTTCGTCTAAGGATGCTGACTACGGCAAAGGAACTGAAGTGGCACTAAATACTTTCCAGATGCCAGACGGCAGGTTGCAGCATTTTTTTACAGAAGCGGAAATTTATGCAATGTTTGCAACACAGACGTATGCCAGCTTTACTGTCCATAGGGCTAGATTCGAGGATCTCAATCGGTCTGCGGTGGGCCTGGCGATACAGCCGCGTGAAGTTGAACCCCGCCAGGAAGAAGAATCCGTCCTGGGAACAGCCCGCAAAACTTCATACTGGCTTGTGCGCCTGGTAAACCAGCCGGTATATGAGCATGATTATTATGGGAATTATGATCCTTAAGCGTCCGTGATGTTATCCTCCTTTCTTCACTCTTTTCATTATCGCCGCATCCACTTCAGACGGCCCGCTCGCGCTTTTTATGATTTTTTCCAGGTCCTCTTTCGTCATTATGCCCTTCTTCAGGATGAGCTCGCGCAGCGTCGTGCCGCTGGCGTAGGCCTCCTTCACGAGCAGCGACACCTCCTTGTAGCCGAGGTACGGGTTGAGCGCGGTTGCATAGCCGAAAGAGCGCTCGAAATTCTCAGCCGTCCGCTTCCTGTCCACCTTCAGCCCGTCGATGCAGGACTTCCTGAACATCGCCGACGCGTTGGCGAGCAGCTCCTCGCTCTGGAGGAGGTTGTGCGCAATCAGCGGCGTGGCGAAATTGAGCTCCAGCTGCCCTGACTGCGCGGCGAGCAGCACCGCGAAATCATTGGCCATCACCTGCCAGCAGCACATGTTCACTGCTTCAGGTATGGACGGGTTGACCTTGCCGGGCATTATGGACGAGCCGGGCTCCACTTCAGGGATTATTATCTCCGCGATGCCGCCCTTTGGCCCGGAAACGAGCAGTCGGATGTCGTTCGCTATGCGGTTGAGCGTGAGCGCGTAGCGCTTGAGCGACGACGAGAACGTCACGAAGTCGTTCATGTCCTGCGTCATCTCCACCGGGTCCTTCGCAGGCTTCAGGCCGAAGCCGGTTTCCTTCGCGAGCTTCTCCACAATCAGGGCGCGGAACTTCGGATGCGCGGTTATGCCGCTTCCGGTGGCAGTGCCGCCGATGCCAAGCTCTTTCAGGCAGTCCGCAGCCTTCCCAATCTCCGCCGCGTCCTTCTCTATCGCACGTGCCCATGCCCCGAACGTCTGGCCGTAGGTCATGGGCACCGCATCCTGCAGGTGCGTCCTGCCTATTTTCATCACATCCTTGTATTCCCCGGCCTTCGTTGCGAACGAGCCCCGCAGCGCTCCGGCTTCCTTCAGCACACCCTCAGAAAGCTTCAGCGCCGCCAGCCTTATGGCAGTTGGCGTCACGTCGTTGGAGCTCTGTGACATGTTCACGTGGTTGTTGGGATGGACGAGTTTGTATTCGCCCCTTTTCCCGCCCAGCAGCTCCTCTGCGCGGTTGGCGACGACTTCGTTGACGTTCATGTGCAGCGGAGTGCCTGCGCCGGCCTGGAACGCGTCCAGCACGAATTCGCCGTCAAGTTTGCCTGCGATGACCTCGCCAGCCGCCTTCGCTATGGCATCGGCCAGCTTCGCATCCAGCCTGCCGAGCTCAGCGTTGGCAGCTGCTGCGCATTTCTTTATGAGCGCGACGCTGCGGACCAGCTCCGCGTTCACCTTCATGCCGCTCAGCCTGAAATTCGCTGCAGCCCGGGCGGTGAACGAGCCGTAATAGGCGCCGTCAGGCACCTGCACCCTGCCTATGAAGTCCTCCTCTGTCCTCATCCAATCCCCTGTGGCCGCTCCCAGGCCAATGCCGGCTTCAGCCGCACGCGCCGTCTGCGCAGTGGGTGCCGGGCGGGCATGTGAATGCCTTCGCTGTTATGTTGTTGCCTTCGCACACGTATTCGGTCCCGCCCCGGGTGTCAGTGCACGAGTCCTCGGCCCTCTCGGTGGCCTTGGTCACAACGCCCTTGCGGTTGATGTTGTATTCATCGCTGTCCACGCACAGCTCCTCCTTGCATCCGGCCTGGACGCACCTGAGCCCGGCAGGGCAGTCGACTACCTCTTCCCTGTAGCCGTCTTCAGTGCAGTAGTATTCCTTGACCGTGTTGTTGTCCATGCACTTGTCCAGGTACTCGGCTTCTATCAGGCCTGTCTTCATCATGAGGCTGCCTTCGTTGTAGATGTCCCTGCCGCCGTCCGTTTCTGTGCAGCCGGAAGCGGTTTTGGCGCACCTGCCCGCGCTGCACCCGGCCTTGCACGTGACTGTCTCATAGGCCGCAACGTTCCCGTCGCAGTAGTATTCCTTCAGCGTAGCCGCGCCGGAGCATGCATCCTCGTAAACGTTCGCGCCAGCGGTCACGCTGCCCTTTGTATAATTGTCCCTGCCGTCGCTGTCAGTGCACAGCTCCTGCCTGCATCCGCCTTCCGTGCATGACGACCCCGGCTGGCAGGCGAAAGGCCTTTCGGCTATGTCGCCGTCATCTTCGCAATAATACTCTGTCCCGCCGGACGGCCCAGTGCACATGTTAGTGAACTGGAGCTGCCCCTTCCTGGTGACCACCCTGCCGTCTGCCTCCGTGGAATGGATGCACGGCTGGCGCACGCAGGCGGCATTCTCGCAGAGGTATTCCCCCCCGCATCCTATCTCAATTCCGCTCACGTTCCCGCTGTCGCAGTAGTATTCCATGAGCGTGGTCGTGTTGGAGCACGTATCCTCGAATATCTTCTGCTGCAGGCCGGTGGTGAGGATTACCTTGCCCCGGGCATTGCCGTTAATCCCGCCGTCCGTATCATTGCATGCGGCTGCTTCGTCTGCAGGCGCAACTGCCGGGGCGGTGCAGCCGAGAACCATCGCCACTGCCAGAACCAAGAGCACTGTCACAAGCCGTTTCATGTTCCCCC